>DASVED010000272.1:0-25808 GCA_036380775.1 Actinomycetes bacterium | reverse complement strand
GCGGCGACGGCAGCGGCGATCCGCTGGTCGGCGACCTCGGGTGCGACCCAGACGTCGAGGTGGAACCGCTGACGTGGCGTCTCGTGCTCTTCCGTGTCCTGGAACCAGAGGATGGGCACCCGGCCGGTGTCATCGCGAACGTCGTCGCCGATGGTGCCGCGGCCGTGCGCGTCCGTGCTGCCTGTCAGCACGGCCGCCCACATCGGTGCGATCCTTGCGGCATCGGCGGTATCGAGAGCCAGCTCGATCGTGGTGATCGACGCCGGGTCGGCGCGCACCGCCTGCTCGGCGGCGATCTCGCTCACCCTCCGGGCCAGGTCGACGTCGCGCTGGGTCACCCACTCCACCGTGTGTTCGGTGCCCTCGTCGTCACGGAAAACCGCGTCATCGCTGACGAGCCTGAGGTCCACGTGGCCGCCGCTGAGCGTCACCCGGGGGTGGTGACCCACTGCGTCGCCGGCCTCGGCGATGGCGCTGACGAGGCGCGCGCCGGCAGCGAAGTCGCCGACGAGGAAGCGCGTGTGCAGTCCCTGACCAAGCTTGCGCCAGTCGGCCAGGTCGGCCTGGGCGATCTGGTCCCTACCGAGCATCTCCATGCCGCGACCGTAGCGAGAACCTCCGACGTTTCGGCGTCCAGAACGGCGCGTGGGAGCAGCCGAACGTCTGCCCATCGGACCGAGGCTCGCCGCCCACCCGGATCTGGTCGCGCTACCGGGGGGTCAACACGCAGAACTCATTGCCATCGGGCTCGGCCATGACCACCCCGCTGACCTCGCCCTGGCCGATGTCGATGCGAGTCGCCCCGAGGGAGACGAGACGCTCGACCTCCGCCTGCTGATCACCGTTGGCGGGCGGAGCGATGTCGAAGTGGAGCCGGTTCTTCCCCTGCTTCGGTGCCACCGGCGGACCGCCCCACGTGATCTTCGGGCCGCCGAGGGGCGAGCGGATCGCGGTCTCCTGGTCCTGGTCCCAGACCAACGGCCAGCCCAGCGCTTCGCTCCAGAAGTACCCAACCTCCTGCGAACCGTCGGACGACACCGCTCCGATGAATCCGCAGTCGGCAAGGAAGTCGTTGCCGGGCTCGATGACGCAGAACTCATTGCCCTCGGGGTCCGCCAGCACCACGTGGTCTTCCTCCGGGAGCTGACCGACGTCGATGTGCCGGCCGCCGAGCTCGAGAGCCCGCGCAACCGTCCCCTGCTGATCCTCCAGGGACGTGCTCGTCAGGTCGAAGTGCATCTGGTTGGGGCGGGTCTTCGGCTCCTGTGTCGGGAAGAACTCGAGCCGGAACCCGGTGTCGTCGCTCGGCAGCAGCGCGATGCCGCCGTCGGGATCGTCGACCATCTCCCAGCCGAGGACGCCGGCCCAGAAGGGCGCCAGACGGAGCGGGTCGTTCGCATCGAAGCAGAGCGCTTGGAGATGAGAGGTCATCCGGCTCCGCATCTCCGATCCCCTGCCACAGACGGGCACGTCCCTGGCCCCATGCGGAGGCAACGCTAGGCGTCCGGGGGACGGCCGCGCAAAGGGATTGAGTCAGGACCTGTGTCGCCTTGCCCTTGCTCTGGCGACCCGGAGCCGTCGAGCGCAACCCAGGCCGGACGCTAACGTTGGGGAACCATGCGATGAGCGCCGATGGAGAACGTCGAGGCCGAGCTGCGCGGCGCAGCCTAGGAACGGACGATGCCACGCGATCCCAACGTCCCCGAGGCGTTCGACGTCTACACGGTCGTGGTCCTGCGCCGGCCGGCCGATGCACCGAAGATGTCGGAGGAGGAGCTCGACGCGCTCCAGGCACGCCACCTCGCCTACCGCGCCGAGCTGAGGCGACAGGGCCTGGTGGTCGTGAACGGGCCGTTCGGCGAGCAGACCGACGAGTCGTATCGCGGGATGTCGATCTTCGCCTGCGACGCCGCCGAGGCCGCACGGCTGTCGGACGGCGACCCATCCGTCGTGGCGGGTCGGCTCGCGTACGACGTGATGGAGTGGTGGGTCGGCGTCGGCTCGTTCGCCTTCCCGCTCACCGACCGCCCGGTCGGCGACCGCCGCTCGATGCCCGACGACTGACGGCTCGGCGGAGGCGGACGGGAATCGAACCCGCCTGGCCGAGATCCTCGGCCACGTCGGTTTTGAAGACCGCGGGGGCCACCAGACCCCAGACGCCTCCCTCGGGCGACAAGCCACTCACCCGGCGGTCAGGGTAACCACCGACGTAGGGTCGGCCGCATGACGACCAGCGCGGCCGTCCGGCTGACGCAGTACGCCCACGGCGGCGGCTGCGCCTGCAAGATCCCGCCCGGCGACCTCGAGGCTGTGGTGGCCGGTCTGGTGCCCGCGCATGACGACGAGGACCTGCTCGTCGGCCTGGCCACCGGAGACGATGCCGCCGTCGTCCGCATCGACGGACACACCGCCGTCGTCAGCACGGCCGACTTCTTCACGCCCGTCGTCGACGACCCGTACGACTGGGGACGCATCGCCGCTGCGAATGCGCTGTCCGACGTCTACGCGATGGGTGGCCGACCGCTGGTGGCGGTGAACCTGCTCGCCTGGCCGCGGGACCTCCTGCCGTTCGAGCTCGCGCGCGAGGTCCTGCGCGGCGGCCTCGACGTCGCCACCCAGGCCGGCTGTCACATCGGCGGCGGCCACAGCGTCGACGACCCCGAGCCGAAGTACGGCATGGCTGTCACGGGGCTGGCCGACCCGGCGCGACTGCTCCGCAACGACGCGGGAATAGCAGGGCTCCCCCTCACCCTCACCAAACCGCTCGGCATCGGAGTCCTCAATAGCAGGCACAAGGCGACCGGCGAGGTCTTCCCGCACGCCATCGCGACGATGGTGGAGCTCAACTGCGACGCCTCCCGGGCGGCCCTCGACCGCGGCGCGCGGTGCGCGACGGACGTGACCGGGTTCGGCCTGCTCGGTCACCTGCACAAGCTGGCCCGGGCGAGCGGCGTCACGGCGTTGCTGGACAGCTCCGCGGTGACGTACCTCGAGGGTGCGCGCGAAGCGCTGCGCGACGGGTACGTCAGCGGGGGCACCCGACGCAACCTGGGCTGGGTCCGGCCGCACCTCGACGCGTCGCTGAGCGAGGACGAGGCGCTGCTGCTGGCCGACGCCCAGACCAGCGGCGGTCTCCTCGTCGCCGGCGAGGTCCCCGGCTATCCGGTGGTCGGCGAGCTGCTGCCCGCGCGAGCCGACGGCGTCACGCTCGTCGTCCGCTGAACCTCCGCACCGCGTCGCTCCCCCAGCCGCTGCCGTTGCGGGACGACGACGTACTTCGGGTCCTTCGTCGATTCGACGCCTCCCTCGAAGATCCCGAATCGGGTCGCCAGCGACGCCGAGAGCAGTGCGGCTCCGGACAGCATCCGCACCGCCCTGCTGCGGCGCCCGACGACAGATCCGGCAACCCCCGCGGCGGTCAGCACCTCCCCCATGTGCAGCAGCCGGCCGGGGCGACCGGTCGTGTAGGGCTCGCTGAGCTGTCCCAACCGGTGACGCACCGACCGGGCGGCCACCATCTCCACCGCCGCCCCCAGCACCGCCATCCGCTGCGCTGGTGCGACCTCCCGCGTCGGCGCAGCGATCAGCCCGACGCCCGCTCCGCTCGCCAGGGCGCTGCCGGCGAAGACGAACGGCAGCTCCGGGTACGCCTCGTGCCACGACGGCACCGCGGTGTCGGAGAGCAGGACCGCCGTGTACGTCGCCAGCGCCGGTGAGACGGCGGCCGCTGCGAGCCCGGCCGGGCGCCCGGAGGCCGCGACTAACCGGCCGATCGCGCCGAACCGGCCCCGGTCCACCAGCGGGCGTGCCATTTCTGCCACGGCCGCCGCACCGGCCGCGCCGCCGTAGACCGTGAGGATCCAGCTGCCCATCGACATCGGTGAGGTCGGCTTGGCGACCCTGAGCATGTTGAGGAACCGCTCCGGCCGTCCGAGATCCTTGACGAGGAGCGCGGTGCTGGCCAGGAGCGCCCCCACCGACGCCGTGCGCCCGGCCCGGCGCAGGGCCGGCCGGTCGGTGAGGTCCGCGCCGGCGGCGAGCAGCGAGGATCCGGCAGCCAGCCCACCCGTGAACAAGTAGGCCGCGATGTCGTGCGTCCACACAGGTGTCTTGAGCACCGGCCGCCCGTAGTACGACTGGAACTCGGCCCTCGGGACCATCAGCTCCTCGCCGCCGCGTCGGCTCATCGCCGGCCGCCTGCGAACGCGGCGACCGTGGCGGCGGCCATCGCAAGCCCCGCCAGACCGGCCCGCCGCCACATGTCGGGCAGGTCGCGCGTCGTCGCGACCGGGTCGGGCGGCAGCCCGTACACCTCTGGCTCGTCGAGCAGCAGGAAGAACGCGCCGTCGCCACCGACCCCGTCCTGCTCGTCGTGGCCGTAGAGCCTGGCCTCGGCGACACCGGACTCCAGCAGCTGGTCGAGCCGGCCGGCCGCGCGCTCGCGCAGCTCGTCCAGGTCGCCGAACTGGATCGACTGGGTGGGGCAGGCCGTCGCGCACGCCGGCTGAAGGTCGCCCTTGAGGCGGTCGTAGCAGAGGGTGCACTTCCAGGCCCGCCCGTCTCCTTCACGACGGTCGATGACGCCGTACGGACAAGCGCTCACGCAGTAGCCGCAGCCGTTGCAGATGTCCTGCTGCACGACGACGGTGCCGAACTCGGTCCGGAACAGCGAGCCGGTCGGGCAGACGTCGAGGCACGCCGCGTCGGTACAGTGCTTGCAGACGTCACTGGCCATCAGCCACCGCATGTCGCTAGGCCCGTCCCGACCAGCGCCGGGGAGCGTCGCCTGGGGCATGCCGAGGAACTGTGGCTCGGACGCCGCGGCTTCGTCCGCACCGGGTCGTCCGGCACGGACGGGTTGCTCGATGAAGGCGACGTGCCGCCACGTGTTGGCCCCGAGGCTGCCGGTGTTGTCGTAGGACATACCCAGCAGGTCCATCCCGTCCTGCGGGAGGAGGTTCCACTCCTTGCACGCGACCTCGCACGCCTTGCAGCCGATGCAGACGCTGGTGTCGGTGAAGAAGCCCTTGCGTGGCGGTGTCACGAGTGCTCCTCCTCCGAGCCGGACTCCGTGGCACCGAGTGCGGTGACGAGAGGGATGTCGTGGCCCTCTGCGACGCCGGCACGGCGGCGATACTCCTCGACGTACTCGACGAGCGCCGGCCCGGTCGGCCGCCGCCCGGCCCGCACGTCGCAGGTCCCGACCTTGCTCTCCTGGATCAGCACGTTCGGGTCGAGGTTGATGCCGACCAGGTCGTTGGCGGAGTCGCCGGTCGTGAGCCCACCCTGGCCCCAGTGGTAGGGCAGCCAGACCTGGTGCAGCACCTTCCCGTCGACCCACAACGGGGTCAGCCGGTCCGTCACCAGCACCCGGCCCTCGACGGCGGAGCGCGCTGTCACCACGTGCGCCCAGCCCAGGTGCTCGATGCCGAGCTCGGCCGCCAGCTCCGGCGACACCTCGATGAACATCGCGGGCTGGAGCTCGGAGAGGTACTCCAGAGTGCGGCTCATCGCGCCGGCCGTGTGGTGCTCGGTCAGCCGGCTGGTCGTGAAGACGTACGGGAAGACGTCGGCGTGCTGCTCCGGTGGGCTGGGGTTCGTCACGTTCTCGGCCCGCTCGTAGGTCATCCGGGTCGGGTTGCCCTGCTGCGCGTACAGCGGGTTGCGCACCGGCGACTCGGCCGGCTCGTAGTGGGTCGGCAGCGGACCGTCCAGGAGACCGACCGGCGCGAACAGCCACGCCTTGCCGTCACCCTGCATGATGAAGGGGTCGTCGCCCCCGATCGCCTCGACGCCGGTTGATCCGTCCGGCGGCCGGTAGGTCGGGGGCTTGGTCTTCTCGAAGTCGGGCACGTCGGGACCGCGCCACTCTCCCGCCTTCGCGTCCCACCACAGGTACTTCTTCCGCTCGCTCCACGGCCGCCCTTCCGGGTCGGCCGACGCCCGGTTGTAGAGGATCCGCCGGTTCGCCGGCCACGCCCAGCCCCACTCGGCCGCCACCTCGTCCTGCTCGGTCCGGGGCTTCCGGCGGGCGGCCTGGTTGACCCCGTCGGCATACACGCCGGTGTAGATCCAGCAGCCAGCCGCAGTCGAGCCGTCGTTGCGCAGGTCCAGGAAGCTCGACACCGGCGACCCGTCCGAGACCTGGTACCCGTTGATCTCCCGCAGCACTGCCTCGGCGCTCGGCTCGGCATGCGGCCCGCGGGTCGGGTAGTCCCACGCCAGGTCCTGCACCGGCCGGTCACGCGGCTCGGTCGAGCCGGCCAGCCGCTCTCGCACCAGCCGCCCGAGGTGGTGGAAGAACCACAGCTCCGACCGGCAGTCGGCCTCCGGCTCGACGGCCTGCTCCCGCCACTGCAGCAGCCGCTGGGTCTGGGTGAACGTGCCGGCCTTCTCCACGTGCGAGGCGGCGGGCAGGAAGAACACTTCGGTCCCGCACTCCTCGGGCACGATCTCGCCGGTCGCGACCTCCGGCCCGTCCTGCCAGAAGGTCGCGCTCTCGATGAGGAACAGGTCGCGCACCACCAGCCAGTCGAGGTTGGCCATCCCCAGCCGTTGCGCCTTGCCGTGCGCGGAGCCGACCGCCGGGTTCTGCCCGAGCAGGAAGTAGCCCTTGATCTTCCCGTCGATCATGTCGAGCACCTGGCGATAGGTCCCGTGGTCGCCGGTGAGCCGGGGCAGGTGGTCGTAGCAGTAGTCGTTCTCGGCGGTTGCGGCCTCGCCGAAGTACGCCTTGAGCAGGCTGACCCCGAACGCGTCGGCGTTGGCCCAGAAGCCCTTCTGACTGGGATGGCGCATCTCGTCCACCCACTGCTGCAACGTCTCGTGCTTCTCGTGGTGAGGCATCGGCAAGTAGCCGGGCAGCAGGTTGAAGAGTGTCGGGATGTCGGTCGAGCCCTGGATGCTCGCGTGGCCGCGCAGCGCCATGATGCCGCCGCCGGGCCGGCCGACGTTGCCGAGCAGCAGCTGCAGGATCGCACCGGTCCGGATGTACTGCGCGCCGGTCGTGTGCTGGGTCCAGCCCACCGAGTAGACGAGCATCGTCGTGCGCTCGCGTCCGGAGCTCGCCGTCCACGCGTCGCACACCTCGCGGAACGCCTCGGGTGGGACGCCGCAGACCCGCTCGACGACCTCCGGGGTGTAGCGCGCGTAGTGGCGCTTGAGGATCTGGTAGACGCAGCGCGGGTGCTCCAGGGTCTCGTCGCTGTCAGGGTGCGCGGTGGTCGCCCCTCCGTGCGACTCGTGCTGCATGGGGCTCGCGGTCGCGCGCTGCACGTGGTGGTCCCCACTCCCGTTCGACTCGGACCCGGCGTACTGCCACGAGCTCGAGTCGTACGCCCGCTTCTCCAGGTCGAAGCCCGAGAACAGCCCGCCCAGGTCCTCGGCGTCGACGTAGTCCTCGGACACGATGGTGGCTGCGTTGGTGTACGCCACGACGTACTCACGGAAGTCCAGCTCGTTCTGCAGGACGTGGTTGATGATGCCGCCGAGGAAGGCGATGTCCGACCCGGCGCGCAGCGGGACGTAGGTGTCGGCCATCGCGGACGTACGCGTGAACCGCGGGTCGACATGGATCACCTTGGCGCCGCGCGCCTTTGCCTCCATCACCCACTGGAAGCCCACGGGGTGGGCCTCGGCCATGTTCGAGCCCTGGATGACGACACAGTCCGCGTTGGCGATGTCCTGCTGGAAGTTGGTGGCGCCGCCGCGACCGAACGAGGCTCCCAGACCGGGAACCGTGGCGGAGTGTCAAATGCGGGCCTGGTTCTCGATCTGCAGAGCACCTAGCGCCGTGAACAGCTTCTTGATGAGGTAGTTCTCCTCGTTGTCCAGCGTCGCGCCACCGAGGCTGGCGATCCCCATCGTGCGATGCAGCGGCCGACCGCGGTCGTCCCTGTCCTCCCACGTCGCGCCGCGGGTGGCCACGACCCGGTCGGCGATCATCTCCATCGCGGTGTCGAGGTCGAGCCGCTGCCACCCCGTGCCGTGCGGCGGACGGTAGAGCACGTGCTTCTGCCGCAGCGGGCTGGTCACGAGGTTCTTGCTGGCGCTGCCCTTCGGGCAGAGGCGGCCGCGCGAGATGGGGCTGTCCGGGTCGCCCTCGACCTGGGTGACCTTGCCGTCCTTGTGGAACACGAGCTGCCCGCAGCCGACCGCGCAGTAGGGGCACACCGAGCGGGCGACACCGTCGGCGTCCGCGGTCCGTGGGGTCAGGTCGGCCGACCGCTGCGACATCGCGGCTGCCCCGCGGCCGAGCGGGTCGGGGCCGGTCAACTGGCGGTAGACCGGCCAGCCCTCGATCCAGGTCCGGACTCCCATCCCCTGCTACCCCCTGCCGCCGCTGCCACCGCCGCCGAGGACCAGGGCGTACCCGGCCTAAGGTGACCGTAGTCCACCTGATCCACCTGATCCATGGGAGGAACGCGATGGGCGGGGCGGCGCGATGGGCCGGCTGACGGCGCGGCGGCGCGTCGTACGCTCGGCCGCCGACGGCTCGCGGGTGACTCGCGTGGACTCCCTGGCCGTGGAGGAGCCGCTGGAGGTCCGCCGCGGCGCGGACGTCCTCAACGTCACGATGCGCACGCCCGGGGACGACTTCGACCTGGTGGCGGGTTGGCTCGTCTCCGAGGGCCTGGTGCGCTCGTCCGGCGACCTGGTGGCCGCGTCGTACTGCCCGGGGACGGACGAGCAGGGTCACCAGACGTACAACGTCGTCGAGGTGGTGCTTGCCGACGGCGTCGGAGTCGACCGGCCGCAGCGCAGCACGTGGACCAGCAGCGCGTGCGGGGTCTGCGGGACGGCGTCGCTTGACGCGGTGCGGGTGACGTCGCCCTACGACGTCGCCGGCGACGCGCTGGTCGTCGACGGCACCGTCCTCGCGTCTCTTCCGGACCGGTTGCGGGAGGCGCAGCGCGTCTTCGACCGGACCGGTGGGCTGCACGCCGCCGGGCTGTTCGCGCCGGACGGCACCTTGCTCTGCGCCCGGGAGGACGTCGGTCGGCACAACGCGGTCGACAAGGTGGTGGGCTGGGCCGTCCGGGACGGGCGGCTGCCCCTCCGCGGCACTGTCCTGCAGGTCAGCGGTCGCGCGTCCTTCGAGCTGGTGCAGAAGGCCGTGGTCGCCGGGATCCCGGTGCTGTCCGCGGTGTCGGCGCCGTCCAGCCTGGCTGCCGAGCTGGCCGAGGAGAGCGCGCTGACGCTGGCCGGATTCGTCCGGGCGGGTGGCTTCAACCTCTACTCGCGGCCCGAGCGCGTGCCCGAGCGCGTGACAGGTCCTGCGGAGTGTTGAGGTTCGTCACCGACGCCAGTCCGGGGTCCACCGCCGCGAGCTCACGGTCGCTGAGCAGCACCGCCTCGTCGAGCCGGCGCACGCGACAGCCCTCGACGAACGCCGTCAGGCGCAACCGCCCCTCGACGACAGCTGCGTCAGCCACCTCGGCGAGCGAGGTGCGGTAGGCGGCGGTCAGTGGGTGGGCCCGGCCGCCGACGACCGGCAGCGCGACCTCGGTCTCCGGGTCCGCGGGCGCCTCCAGCGCCATGACGACACTGCGCACGAACGCGGGGTGCAGGAAGGGCAGGTCCGTCGCGCAGACGAACGCCGAGGTCGCCCGGTCTGCGACGGCGGCAAGGCCGGCGGCCAGTCCCTGCACCGGTCCCCTCCCCGGTCGCGGGTCGTCCACCACGTCGACCGGGCCCGGCAGGTCCGGTAGCCCCTGGCCGGCAGACCGCACGACCAGCAGCGGCCCGTCCAGCCCCACTCGCAGCACGTCGAGCGTGCGGGCGAGCAGGGTCGATCCCTCCCACTCCAGTCCGGCCTTGGCGGTGCCCATGCGCGACGAACGACCGCCGGCGAGGACGATCCCTGCGGCAGCCACCTGCCGAGCGTACGGATATTGCCTCGCGCCGGTCGGCCGTCAGGGGCTTTCATGGGGGCCGTGGACCTTGCCAGGCTCGATCCCGAGAACCTCGATCGAGGCGACCTCGACGGCGCCGTCGCCGTGCTCGAGGCCGCGCGTGTCGTCGACTGCCCGCACGAGCTCCCGCGCACCGTGGCGGCCTTCACCGCGAACATCCAGCACGGCTGGGACGGCGAGCCGGCGACCTGCTACGTGACGCGCGACGACCACGGGGTCGTCGTGGGACTGCTCGCCGTGGATCTCCCCCAGCGCGACAACCGGCACCTCGGCGGCCTCGAGATCACCGTCGACCCGCGGGCACGTCGCCAAGGGCTCGGCCGGGCCCTCTACGACGCCGGCGTGGAGAAGCTGCGCGCCGAGGGGCGGACGCTCGTGATGCTGGAGTGCTTCGACGACGACTCGAGCACGGGCTTCATGAAGTCGATGGGGCTCGACCTGGCGATGGCCGAGGTGAAACGACGCCAGGCACTCGACCGGCTCGACTGGGAGCGCCTCGACCGGGAGTACGCCGCGGCCGAGCGGCTCGCGGCCGGCTACGAGCTGGTTCACCTGCCACCGCACATCCCGGACGAGCTGATGCCGGACGTGGTCAGGCTGTTGGCGGCCATCAACGACGCACCGACCGACTCCCTGGACATCGAGGACGAGGTCTTCAGCCCGCAGCGCATCCGTGACTTCGAGCGGTCGCAGGCGGCCCGCGGGAGGCGGATCTACCGGCTCGCGGCGCGGCACCGGGAGACCGGAGTGCTGGCTGGTCACACGATCGTGGGCGTCGAGGGCGAGTGCCCGTGGCACGCGGGCCAGTTCGACACCAGCGTCCTCGCCGACCACCGTGGCCACCGGCTGGGCTTGCTTCTCAAGATCGCGATGCTCCGGCTGCTGCGCGACGCCGAGCCGCAGGTTCGCGAGCTGATCACCTGGAACGCCGCCTCCAACGAGCACATGATCGCCGTCAACGAGATCCTCGGCTACGGGGTCGTTGCCACGGCGGGCGCGTACCAGCAGCACATCTGACGGCCTGGGCGGCGACCTGTAGCCCGGCTATGTTCGGCAGCACGTGGTCCGTCGTGCCGTGCGGCGCCGACCCTGGTCAGCCGGACCCGCGGACCTTGGGCTCACAGCGAGGAGGGCTCCCATGCGGAGGTTCGCCAGGTTCACCGTCACCGCCGTGGTCACCATCGGGCTCGTCGCCCCCGGCGCCGCCGCACTCGCCGAGGTGCCGCAGCACCGGGTCACCCTGGTCGGGTCGGCGGAGGCGCCCGATCCGGGTGACCCCAACGGGCGCGGGCAGTTCAGCTGGTCGCTGGACGGACGGGAGCTCTGCTACCTGCTGTCCGTGCGCCGGATCGGCACGGCGGCAGCGGCTCACATCCACCGCGGACGCATAGGGGTCGCGGGGCCGGTCCGCGTCGAGCTCGAGGCCCCGAGGCCGGCGTCGGCCGACTGCGTCACCCTCTCCTCGACGTTGTCCACCGCACTGCGGGAGCACCCGCGGCGGTTCTACGTGAACGTGCACACGGCGGCGTACCCGAACGGAGCCATCCGCGCCCAGCTGACTCGCTGAGCCTGGAGAGCGCGAGGGCGGTGCAAGCAGTGCCGACGCGACCAGGGGCCGCTCCTCGGCGAGGAGCTACCCCTGGTGGTGCGACGGCGGTCGGCTAGTCGGTGACCACCGCCCTGAGCACGTCGACCTTGCTCGCCGATCGGGCCGGGCCGATGGCCGCGACGAGTCCGGCGACGGCTGCGGCCACCACGTAGGCCGCGATCGAGAGCCACGGCACGGACACCGCGTCGATCCCCTCGCTCTTGAGAGCCTGGGCGAGCACCAGGCCCAGGCCGATACCGAGCACGGCGCCGGCGCCGGCTCCGATCAGCGAGATCACCACCGACTCCCAGCGGACCATCTGGCGGACCTGCGCCCGGGTCATGCCCACCGCCCGCAGCAGACCGAGCTCACGGGTCCGCTCGAAGACCGACAGTGCCAGGGTGTTGACGATGCCGAGGAGCGCGATGACGACGGCGAGCAGCAGCATCACGCTCACGAAGGTGAGCAGCTGGTCGATGAAGCCGGTCGCCTCCGCCTCGTACTCCTGCTGGTCGAGGATCTTGGCGTCCGGGTGGTCGGCGAGGGCCGCCGTGATCGCCGCCTTCACCTCTGACTGGTCCGCACCCTTGTCCAGGAGCACGAGAGCGCTGGCGTCGAGGTGGTCGCCGGCCAGAGCGTCATGCCCGTCGAGGCTGAGCAGGTAGTCCGCCTCCACGAAGCCACCGGTCTGGTCGAAGATGCCGGCCACCAGCAGGTCGTGCGCTCCGGTGGCCGCGAACTCGACCGGGACCGAGGACCCGACCTCCCAGCCGTGTGCGTCGGCGGTCTTCTTGGCCACCAGCACGTCGTCCGCACCGAGGTCCGAGACCGATCCGGCGGACACGTCGAGCGACATGGTCTGCTCGGCTGTCGCCGGGTCGATCGAGGTGAAGAACGTCTCGGCGCCGGCGAACCTGCCCTGGCCGAACGCGGTCGCCGAGGCGGCCTTGACGCCAGGTACGGACGCCACCTCCTTGGTCGCCTCCGGGCTGAAGCCTTCGGCGCCGTTGCTGGCCTTGGACAGGTACAGGTCGGCGTGCGTCGAATCGCTGAGGATGTCGGAGAACGACGCCTTCAGCGAGGATGCGAACACGCCCATGCTGACGACGAGGGTGAGCCCGATCATCAGAGCGGTCGCGGTGGACGCGGTGCGACGCGGGTTGCGCATCGCGTTCTGCCGGGCCAGGTCACCCGGCACTCCACGGAGCACCAACGGCCAGCCGATCAGGGACGCCAGCGGCCGGGCGGCCACCGGGGCCAGTGTGATGACGCCCACCAGGGCCGCCGGCACACCGATCGCGAGCAGCTTGGGGCTGCCGTCGCCGTACAGTGCCGACAAGGTGGCGGCCACGCCGCCGACCAGCGTGAGGGCACCGATCACCAGGCGCCGCGTCGACGGGGGACGGGAGCCCGGGGTGGCCTCCCGCAGCGCCTCGACCGGCAGCACCTTGGTCGCCCGGCGAGCCGGCACCAGAGCTGCCACGACGGTGACGACTGTCCCCACCAGGATCGACAGCCAGATGGTGCGCGGCGCGATCTGCATGGACGTCGTCGGCAGCGAGAAGCCCAGGACCGACATCAGCCAGTTGAGCCCCTTCGCGACACCGATGCCGAGGACGACACCGACCGCCGACGAGGCGATCCCGAGAAGGAGCGCCTCGGTGAGGAGGCTCTTGCGGATCTGGCGTCGAGTGGCACCCACGGCCCGCAGCAGCGCGATCTCTCGCGACCGCTGGGTGACGATCATCGTGAACGTGTTCCAGATGATGAACGAGCCGACGAACAACGCGATCCCGGCGAAGATCATGAACATCACGCTGACCATCTTCAGGTCCTCGTTGATCGCGTTGGAGGTCTCCTGCGCGACCCGTGCGCCGGTGACCGCCTCGGCACCCTCTGGCACCGCGCTGTCGAGCCGCTTGGCGAGGGCACCGTCCGTGACGCCGTCCGCCGCCCGCACGTTGATCGCGTCGAAGGTGTCGGGTGACCCGAGCACTTTCTGAGCGGTCGCCGTGTCGAAGTAGGCCGAGGTCGTGCCGCCGAGGTCCTTCTCGCCGCCGAACTCCACGGTGCCGACGACGGTGAACTCCTGGGTCGGGCCGCGGAAGAGGATCTTGATGTCCGAGCCGAGGGCGATGTCGCCCTCCTCGGCCGACGTGGCGTCGATGACGACCTCGTGCGGCCCGTGCGGGGCATGCCCGCTGCTGAGGGACACGTCGCCGCGGAGGGCAACGTCGTCGGGCAGGTTGTAGCCCTGGGTGGGGGCGCCGCCGCTGGTGAGCACAGCCTTGCCCTCGGAGTCCGTCAGCAGTGCATAGCCGCTGACGCTCCCCTCGGCGACGCGGACGCCGTCGACGGCCCTGACCTGCTCGAGCACGGAGGCGGGGATGGGGCCACGGCTGAGACCGACGCCCTCGGACTGGTCGAACGCGGCCTCGGTGCGAACGACAGCGTCCGTCCCGGAGCCGATCTTGCCGAAGAGCTGGTCGAAGGCCAGCTTCATCGTGTCGGTGAGGATCAGGGTGCCGGCCAGGAAGGCGACACCGAGCGCGATGGAGGCCGTGGTGAGGACGAGTCGCAGCTTGTGCGCGACCATCCCGCGGAGAGTGGCGGCGAACATGGAGGTCAGGCCCCCAGGTGCTTCATGTAGTCGAGCACGGAGTCAGCGGTCGGGTCGGCCATCTCGTCGACGATCTTGCCGTCGGCCAGGAAGAGCACGCGGTCGGCGTAGCTGGCAGCCACCGGGTCGTGGGTCACCATGACGACCGTCTGGCCGAGCTCCTTCACGGCCTTGCGGAGGAAGCTGAGCAGCTCGGATCCCGACCGCGAGTCCAGGGCGCCGGTCGGCTCGTCCGCGAAGACGATCTGTGGCCGGCTGGCCAGCGCGCGGGCGGCCGCGACACGTTGCTGCTGCCCGCCGGAAAGTTGCGACGGCCGGTGACCGAGGCGATCGGTGAGTCCGACCGTCTCGACGATCGACCGCACCCAGATGTCGTCCGGCTTGCGCCCCGCGATGCGGATCGGGAGCACGATGTTCTCGGCCGCGGTGAGGGTCGGCAGCAGGTTGAACGACTGGAAGATGAAGCCGATCTGGTCGCGGCGCAGCAGGGTGAGCGCCTTGTCCTTGAGCTTGGTGATCTCGGTGTCACCCACGTAGATCTCGCCGGACGTCGGTCGGTCGAGACCGGCGAGCACATGCAGGAGGGTCGACTTCCCTGAGCCGGAGGGGCCCATGATCGCGGTGAATTCGCCGGCGTTGAGGCTGACGCTGACGTCGTCGAGGGCGTGTACGGCGGCGTCGCCGTCCCCGTAGGACTTGCTGACCCCCGCGGCGCGGGCGGCAGAGCGGGTCAGGGTGGGCGCGGGGGCGGTCGTGCTGGTCATGGCGACTCCAAGGATGTGGGTGGGCAGCCGGTCGGCTGCCCGCGACCTCCCATGAGAGTCGGTTCGGCATCCAGGTCCCATCGGGCTGCACGCGCAGCCGCGGGGGTTGACCGCCTGCCTGCGGGGGGTTGACCGGTGGTCAGCCGGGTGATGACCCCCGACCAGCGACCCCCTTCCCTTTTCGCCGGCACAGGAGGATGGTGGCAAGCACTGGTGCTGCTTCCACGCGCACCGGCTTCCGCCCCGCCTGGACCTCGCGACGACGGTCTGAGAGCTGCCCGCGTCGCCGTTGACAATCCCCCCGGTCCGGCGGCGTGGGCATCTCCGACTCAGGCGGGTCAGGAGAAGCCCGGTGGTGTGGGGACGCACCCCTCCAGTGTTCTCAGGCGCATGGAGCGCAGGCGGTCGCCGTAGGCGGGGTCAGAAGCCCGGTTCCGCGCCTCGTCAGGGTCCTGCTCGTAGTCGTACAGCTCCTCGAAGCCGTCCGCATAGCGCGCGAAGAGATACCGATCCGTGCGCAGGCCGCAGTAGGCGGGGTGGGGCACGGAACCGTCCAGGCGCCGCCACTTGCGACCCTCGAGCACCACCTCCGACCGACTCTCCGCCCCGAGGAGGCTCACGCCGTCCGTGGTCATCGTCGCGCCAGCCGCCTCGGCGATGGTGGCGGTGACGTCGACCGTCGCGGCGAGCCGCCGATCGACCTGCCCCGCACCGACCCGGCCGTCCCACCTGATCACCAGAGGCACGTCGGTCGCGAAGCGGTACGGCAGGGACTTTCCGATCATGTGGTGGTCGCCCATCATGAGGCCGTTGTCGCCCATGTAGATCAGCAGCGTGTTCTGCAGCCGACCCGACTGCCGCAGGGCGCGCACAATCCCAGCCACCGCGTCGTCGACGGACGACAGCTGCTCCTGCTGTCGGCGTCGGATGAAGTCGATGGTCCTCTGCTTGACGCGCGGGCGGTCGCTGAGGAACGGCGGCTTGTCTGCCACGTTCTCCGTCACGGACGGCGGCCGGTACGACGGCAGATCGTCGTAGTCGTGGCGGTGTCGACGGGCCGGCCGGTACGGCTTGTGCGGAGCGAACGGGGTGAACACGAGGAACAGCGGCTGCTCGGCGGCCGTGTTCTCGATGAACCGGGCAGCCCGTGCGCCCAGGACGTCGGTCGAGTAGTCCTCGGTATCGCTCCCGAAACGGCTGCCGTCGGTGAGCGTGTAGTCGTAGTAGCCGCCGGTCCTGTTCCTGAATGTGAGGAACAGGTCCCACCCAGGGGGCCGGTGACCCGCTTCGGCGCCCAGCTCGTTCTGGGCGAAGCCGTTGAAGTACTTGCCCACGATTCCGGTGCGGTAGCCGCGTGCCTGGAGGGCCGTCGCCAGGGTCCGGTCCTCCATGCCGTTCTCGAAGAAGGTCCGCCACCCGCCGTTGGGGTGCGCGTTGCCGTAGACCCCGGTGTGCCGCGCGACGAGCCCGGTCATGACGGAGGCCCGCGACGGGCAACAGGTCGGCGTCGGTGCCACGGTCCGGCTGAAGCGGGTGCCCTTGTCGCGCAGGTGCTCCTTGACGGCGCGCATGCGGTTCAGCGTGTCTGGCCGCTGGTCGTCGGTCATGATCAGGACGACATCCGGCCGCCCGCTGCTGGCGTCGAGCACCTGCGCAGCCGCGGGAACGTCCGCGGCAGACCGCTCGCCCTCGTCTGACACGGTATGCACCCCCCAGCACCAGCCCGGCCACGAGCGACAGCAGCGATGATACGCACGGAATGCGCGGCTTCGTCAGCCCGTCACGGGGTCGCGGGCACAGCGGAAGCCGACGTTGCCCGACGGGCTGTCCGGCGTGGTGCCCATCCGCGCCGACGTGCGGTAGCGCCAGCAGTAGGACATGTGGCAGAGGTAGGAACCGCCGCGCAGAGCACGCCGGTCGCCGGCACCCGGCCCCTGCGGATCGACGAGCGGTTGCGTCTCGGTGGTGTGCCGGCTCGTCGACCATCGGTCGGCGGTCCACTCCCACACGTTGCCGGTCATGTTGTGCAGCCCGAAGGCGTTCGGTGGGTACGCGGACACGGGTGCTGTCCCGGCGTACCCGTCCTTCGTGGTGTTGTTCGTGGGGAAGGTTCCCTGGAAGACGTTCATCCGATGCTGGCCGCCCGGCGTCAGGGAACTCCCCCACGGGAAGCGCTGCTGCACCAGGCCACCCCGGGCGGCGTACTCCCACTGCGCCTCGGTCGGCAGCCGTGCATCTGCCCACGCACAGTAGGCCTCGGCGTCGTGCCACGAGACCTGCACCACGGGATGGTCGCTGCGGCCGTCGAGGTCGCTGTGCGGCCCCTCGGGGTGCCGCCAGTCGGCCCCCTCGACCTCGCGCCACCAGGGAGCCTCGACGACTGCGCGGGTCGGTGGGAAGTCATCGGGCAGGAAGCCGGCGAACACGAACGCCGAGCCGACGGTCTCGGCATCGGTGCGGTAGCCGGTCGCGTCGACGAACCGCGTGAACCGGTCGTTGCTCACGGTGTGCGCATCGAGATCGAACGGGCTGACCACGACCTCCCGCACGGGTCCCTCACCGTCCTCGGCGTAGGCACCCGGATCCTCCGATCCCATCAGAAAGCTGCCGCCCGGCAGGCTGACGAAGCGGCCTCCGTCAGCGTGCACGTCCCCTGTCCTTGGCGACACCGCGAACGCCTTGGCGATCCTCGAGCTGTCCAGGTCGGCCGGTTGCTGGCGTGCGGGCGCGCAGCACCCGCGCTGGGTGTCGGCCAACTGCTGCTCCACCTCCGTGAAGAGCCCCGCACGATGATCGGTGCGGGGCTCTCCGTCGTGCTGACCTGCATCTTCTCCGGTCGGGACGACAGGATTTGAACCTGCGACCCCTTGACCCCCAGTCAAGTGCGCTACCAAGCTGCGCCACGTCCCGGACTCACCCCGGCGGCAGCCGGTGCGCCGACAACCTTAGCGCAGCGGTGCTGTCCGGATGGTTCCGGACAGTGCCTGGTGAGTGGTCAGCGGTCCTCGTCGGTTCCGCTGCGCTCGGCGACCAGCCGGGCGAAGTCCCGTGCCTGCCGCTGGGCCCGTTCGCCCTCTGACCGCTGCACCCCCATTGCGGCCAGCAACGAACCGTCGGAGACGTCGAGCATCATCCCGGCGTCGTCGCGCGAGAGCCGCACGCCGACCACCTCGGCCCACTCGAGCCGGCGCCGGCGCAGCACGTTCACGATCGTGACGCCCTCGTCGTCGGCCTCGACGCGCACCGCTGCCAGGCGGTGCAGGAACCACACGCAGGCGAGAGCAAAGACCACGACCGACACCCGCGAGCCGAGGCCCCACCCGTTCGGGCCGCCGGACGGCAGCAGGACAGCGATGACGACGAGCACGACGAACAGGGCAGCCGCGCACGGGTAGACGACCAGTCGCGCCCGCCGCGGCCGGAACACCACGCGCGACGACTGGGCCCCAGCCACCACGGTCACAGCCGGCAGGCGTGGATGTCGGTGACGAGGATCCCTCGCGCGCCGATGTCCCAGAGCTCGTCCATGATGCGGTTCGTCTCCGACCGCGGCACCATCGCCCGTACCGCTACCCACCCGCGATCATGCAGCGGCGACACGGTCGGCGACTCGATGCCGGGGGTCACCCGGACGGCGTCCTCGACCAGCTCGGCCCGGATGTCGTAGTCCATCAGCACGTACCGCCGGGCGATGATCACGCCCTGCATCCGTCGCACGAGCTGCTCGACGGCGGGCAGCGACGTCGCTCCAGTACGTCGGACCAGGACCGCCTCGGACTCCAGGATCGGGTCGCCCACGAGCTCCAGCCCGGCCTGCCTCAGCGTGGTGCCGGTCGACACGACATCGGCGATCACATCGGCGACCCCGAGCCGGACCGCCGTCTCGACCGCGCCGTCCAGCCGGACGACTTCCGCGTCGATCCCCCGGTCGGCGAAGTACTTGGCCAGCAGCCCGCCATAGGACGTGGCGACCCGCTTCCCGGCGAAGTCGGCGACCGTCGCGGCGGCGCCGGGGCGGGCGGCGAAGCGGAACGTCGAGGTGGCGAAGCCGAGCGGCAGGATCTCCTCGGCCGGGGCGCCGCTGTCGAGGAGCAGGTCGCGGCCGGTGATGCCGACGTCGAGCTCCCCCGACCCGACGTAGGTCGCGATGTCCCGCGGCCGGAGGAAGAAGAACTCGGTGTCGCTGTCCGGGTCGTGCAGGACGAGCTCGCGGGGGTCGGAGCGCTGCCGGTAGCCGGACTCGCGGAGCATGTCCGCGGCCGGGTCGGCGAGAGAGCCCTTGTTGGGCACGGCGACGCGCAGCACTGTGGAGCCTTCTTCCGTGGGAACCGGTCTCAGAGTCGAGCGTAGACGTCCTCGAGGCGAAGTCCGCGGGCCAGCATGAGGACCTGGACGTGGTAGAGCAGCTGGGAGATCTCCTCGGCGGCCCGCTGAGGGCTCTCGTGCTCGGCCGCCATCCAGACCTCGGCGGCCTCCTCGACGACCTTCTTGCCGATGGCGTGGACGCCGGTGTCCAGCGCGGCGACCGTGCGGGAGCCCTCGGCGCGGCTCTCAGCCTTGGCGGTCAGCTCGGCGAACAATTCGTCGAAGGTCTTCACCCGCGGATCCTCGCAGAGGTCACGGGATGGTGGGCAGCCCGTCCGCGCCGAGTGGCCAGCCGGGGTTGTGCGCGATCTCCCAGGCGTGACCGTCCGGGTCGGAGACGATCGCCGTGTAGCCGCCCCACGGTGCCTTCTCCGGCGCGGCCAGCAGTCCGGCTCCGGCAGCCAGCGCCTCGGCGACGGCCTGGTCGACCTCCTCGGGCGAGTCCACGTTGATCGCGAGCGACATCCGTCGCGGATGACCGTCCGGCAGGTCGTCGCCCAGGTCCCGGGCCAGGTCGCCCGCGGGGTAGATCCCGAGCAGGGCACCGGCCGTCCGGAAGACGGCGAAGTCCTCCATGTCCACGGCCGTCTCCCAGCCCAGGGCGCGGTAGAACGTGCGCGACCGGCTGACGTCGCTCACGCCGAGCGTGACCAGCGAGATGCGGGCGGGAAGCACCGTCAGTCCACCTTCCGGAAGCCGGAGCACACGGAGCGCATCCAGGTGATGCGGCCGTCGTCGATCGTGAGATAGGCCTGCTGCTCGACGACGTAGTGCCCGTCGGGGCAGCGGACCCGGAAGCGGTAGCCCACACGCTCGCGGTCCACGACGGCGTCGCGGTCGATGGCGAGCACCTCCTCCACCACGTCCTGCGGCTCGAACCAGCTGCCCAGGACCTCCACGACGCCGTCGGGATCGGAGGCCTCCCAGAACCGGCCGGGAGTCATCCCCCGGAAGTCGACGTCCGGCGCGAGGAGTGACCTCAGCGCGCCGTGGTCGCGCCGGGCAACGGCGTCGACGTACTGCTCCGCCACGCTCTCCGCCATGGCCGCACCCTAGGGCGTGGTGGGCAGGGACCGGAGGGTGACCGCGGTGGCGACCGCAGCCGTCGCCGCTTCGTGGCCCTTGTCCTCGTGCGACCCGTCCAGGCCGGCCCGGTCCAGCGCCTGCTGCTCGTCGTCACAGGTCAGGACCCCGAAGCCCACCGGCACTCCGGTGTCCACGGACACCCGGGTGAGCCCCTCGGTGGCGGCCTGGCAGACGAAGTCGAAGTGCGGTGTGCCCCCGCGGATCACGACCCCGAGCGCGACCACCGCGTCGTGGTCGCGGGCGAGCCGGCCGGCGGCGACGGGCAGCTCGAACGACCCCGGCACCCGGACGACTGTCACGTCCGTCACCCCCGCGTCGGCGAGCCCGCGCCGGGCCCCGGCGAGGAGCCCGTCCATGACCCGGGTATGCCACTGGGCGGCGACGACGGCCACCCGCAGGCCGCTGCCGTCGACCTGGAGGTCCGGCGATCCCGAGCCGCTCACGTCGGTGTCCCTTCGTGGACCGGTCCTGGGTGCCGGCCGGGTCGTGCCGGGTCGGGGAGTGCCGGCAGCCCGGGGATGTCGTGACCCATCCGGTCGCGCTTGGTCATCAGGTAGGCCTCGTTCTCCGGCGTGAGGTGCACCGGGAGCGGCACCCGGTCCACGACGTCCAGACCGAAGCCGGACATCCCGACCAGCTTGGCGGGGTTGTTGGTCAGCAGGCGGACCGAGCGCACCCCGAGGTCGGCCAGGATCTGCGCTCCGATGCCGAAGTCGCGCGCATCGGCCGGCAGCCCGAGGTCGAGGTTGGCGTCGACGGTGTCCCGCCCGCCGTCCTGCAGCCCGTAGGCAGCAACCTTGTGCAGCAGCCCGATCCCGCGTCCCTCGTGGCCCCGCAGGTAGATGACGATGCCGCGGCCCTCGTCGGCGACGGTCTGCAGCGCGGCGTCGAGCTGGGGCCCGCAGTCACAGCGCAGCGACCCGAGCACGTCACCCGTGAGGCACTCCGAGTGCACCCGCACCAGCACGTCGCGCCCGTCACCGACATCCCCGCGTACGAGGGCCAGGTGCTCGGCGGCGTCCACGGTGGACCGGAAGCCGACGGCCAGGAACTCGCCGTGCCGGGTCGGGAGCCGCGCTGCGGCAACCCGCTCGACAAGCGTCTCGGTCCGTCGTCGGTAGGCGATCAGGTCGGCGATCGACACCAGGGCGAGGCCGTGCTCGTCGGCGAAGCGACGCAGGGCGGGCAGCCGGGCCATCGTCCCGTCGTCGTTGACCACCTCGGCCAGGACGCCGGCCGGGGTCAGCCCGGCCATCCGCGCGAGGTCTACGGACGCCTCGGTGTGCCCCGCGCGGCGGAGCACGCCGCCGGCGACGGCCCGCAGCGGGAAGACGTGCCCGGGCCGGGTGAGCTCGTAGGGCTCGGTCGCGGAGTCGACCAGCACCCGGATGGTGTGCGCGCGGTCGGCCGCCGAGATCCCGGTGGTTACACCGTCCCTCGCGTCGACCGACACGGAGTACGCCGTCTGCTTGCGGTCCTCGTTCACCAGCGTCATCGGAGGCAGCTTGAGCCGATCGAGCTCGGCCGCCTCCATCGGCACGCACACGACGCCCGACGTGTGACGGACCATGAACGCGAGCAGCTCTGGCGTCGCCTTGGCAGCCGCGAAGACGATGTCGCCCTCGTTCTCCCGGTCCTCGTCGTCGACGACGACGACCATCCGGCCGGCCGCGATGTCGGCGATCGCCTGCTCCACGGTGTCGAGCCGCACGTCGGGCGTCATGCCACTGCCTCGACGGCCGGCTCGCGGGGACCACTCGTCAACCGGTTACGTGTCCGGATCCAGACCCAGAACCCGACGAGGCAGACGCCGCCGTAGAAGCCGTAGAGCACGGCCGACGGGTAGAACCCGGCGTCCACCAGGGTGGGCACGCCCACCGCGTCGACCGCGATCCAGACCAGCCAGAACTCCACCCAGCCACGCGCCATGCCGTACGTCGCGAGGATGGACCCGGTGAGGATCCACGCCTCGGTGAGCCGTCCGTAGGACCCGATGATGCCGAACAACCACCAGAACAGGCCGGTGCCGACGGCGTAGAGCACGACGAGCTGGGCGCGCTCCCCCCACGTCGCCCACCGGGGCACGATGGCCCCTCCGTCGCCGGCCCCGCCGTGGTCGCGCGACTGCCGCCACCGGTACCAGCCCCAGACCGAGACCGCGACGAAGAACACCTGCCGTCCGGCCTGTCCCCACAGCGTCTTCTCCTGCGGCGTGTCGAAGACGGCGCCGAGGAACACGGTGAACAGCAGCACGTTGCCGGCGATGCCGACCGGCCAGGCCCAGACCCGCCGTCGCATCCCGCCCAGCGCAGACAGGAGACCGAAGAGGTTGCCGACGATCTCCCGCCAGAGGATCTCCTTGTCCCCGATGTGCAGTGTGGCGTCGAACAGCCAGTCCATCACGTTCACGTCAGCTCTCCTCGTGGTTCGTGCTCATGAGCCGCTCGACGTACTTGGCGACGACGTCCACCTCGAGGTTCACCGGGTCGCCCGGCTGCTTGCGGCCGAGCGTCGTCAGCTCGAGCGTGGTCGGGATCAGGCCCACGGTGAACGACCCCGCGGTCACCGACGCGACGGTGAGCGAGACGCCGTCGACGGTGATCGACCCCTTGTGGACCACGTAGCGCTCGAGCTCGCGGGGGAGCGCGATGCGGACGACGTCCCAGTGCTCCGAGTGTTCGCGATCGACGATCGAGCCGGTGCCGTCGACGTGGCCCTGCACGAGGTGTCCCCCGAGCCGGCCATCGAGCCGCATCGGCCGCTCAAGGTTGACCGGCGAGCCGGCGCGCAACGCGCCGAGCGAGCTGCGGTCGAGCGTCTCCCGCATCACGTCGGCCGTGAAGCCGGCGCCGTCGGACTCGACCACCGTCAGGCAGACGCCGTTGACCGCGATGGAGTCGCCGTGCCGGGCGTCCTCGACCACGCGCGGTCCGCGGACGGACAGCCGGACGCTGTCGCCGAGGTCGGTGACGTCGAGCACCTCGCCCAGCTCCTCCACGATGCCGGTGAACATCAGGCCTCCTGCCGTCGCGGGCGAGCGGTTACCCGCAGGTCCGGCCCGACGCGGGTGACGTCGGTGAGGTCAAGGGCGATGCCGTCGGCCAGCGTCGAGATGCCAGTCCCGAGGAGCGCCGGGACGCCGTCACCCAGCAGGGTCGGCGCGAGATAGGCCACGACGCGGTCGACGAGACCGGTTCGCAGGAACCCCCCGGCGAGGGTCGGCCCTCCTTCGAGGAGCACGAGGGTCCGTTCGCGAGCCCACAGCCCGGCCATCAGGGCGTTCAGGTCGACGTGCCCGTCCGGGCCCTTGCCGAGCTCCTCGGCCGTCGCGACCCAGGTCGGTGCGGCGCCGTCGAGGGCGCGCGCGCCTGGCGGGGTGCGACCGTGCGTGTCGACGACGACGCGCAGCGGCTGCTCGCCGGTCACTGCGCCTGTGTCGTCGCGGACGGTCAGGTGCGGGTCGTCGGACAGCACCGTCCCGATGCCGGCGACGACGGTGTCGCACTCGGCCCGCAGCCGGTGCACGTCCCGACGCGACTCCGGCGACGAGATCCACCGGCTGGTGCCGTCGGCGGCGGCTACCCGGCCGTCCAGGGTGGTGGCGACCTTCCAGACGACGAACGGTCGTTGCCGACGTACGGTCGCGAGCCACCGCTCGTTGGCCACCTCGGCCTCCGCCGCCAGCAGCCCGCCCTCGACGTCGACCCCGGCGGCGCGCAGCCGCTCGGACCCGCCACCCGCCTCGCGCGTCGGGTCCTCGACCGCGAAGAGGACGCGCGCGACACCGGCAGCCACCAGCGCCTCGGTGCAGGGTCTGGTCCGGCCGGTGTGGGCGCACGGCTCGAGCGTGACGGCGACGGTGCCGCCGCGGGCCTGACCCCCGGCCGCCTGCAGGGCGAGAACCTCGGCGTGCGGGCCGCCGGCGCGCTCGTGCCGTCCCTCGCCGACGATCTCGCCGGCGGCGGACAGGACGACGGCTCCCACGTTGGGGTTCGGCCGGGTCGCCTCGCCGACGGATGCGGACAGCGCGACGGCACGGCGCATCGCCGCGGTCTCTGTCCCGGTGGCCACCGGACGCTCCCTCACCTCGGGCGCGCTCCGGGGAGCCGGCGTCCCACGCGGGCCGCCGACGATCGGGTCGCCACGCGCCCACGAGGGACGCTTGACGAACCGGCGTGCTGCCTCCCATCCGGACTCTCACCGTCGGTCCCGGAGTTCCACCAGGTCAACCGCGCCTGCCCACCGAGGAGGTGGACGGGAACGGGTCGCGGACTGTCACCGCCGGCTCGGAATTTCACCGACCCCGGAGCACGCGTGCTCGTTTCCTTGCCCGCCCAGTCTGCCACGGGCGACGTGCCGGGGGCGCATCCGGTGCCCGCGCAGGTGCCGAACTCCGGGTGACCGTACGCTCGGCAGGGAGGATGCGACATGCTCGTCGCTGACGTCCGAGCCGCCGAGGGAGGCCCGAGAGTGACCAGCGCACCGGGCGCCGGTGGTCCGGGCGTGCGCCGGGCGCCGGAAGGCCGCGATCCCGCTCTCGAGGAGGCGTTCCGGTCGGGCAGCGAGGCCGGATTGGCGGCGGCCTACACCCGATGGTCACCCCTCGTCTTCTCCGTGGCGCTGCGGACCCTCGGCGACCGGCACGACGCCGAGGACGTCACCCAGCAGGTGTTCGTCGCGGCCTGGCGCGGGCGCGCCGGTTTCAAGCCGGAAGCGGGCAGCCTGCCCGGCTGGCTGCTGGGCATCACCCGCAACAAGGTGGCCGACCGGTGGGCCGGCCGCGAGCGCGAGCGACGGTCCACCGAGGCGGCCACCCGAGCCGTCGGCCCGGACCCGGCCCCCTCCCCCGCCGAGGCGGTCACGGCGCGGGTCCTGCTGGCCGACGAGCTGTCCCGGCTCGACGAGCCGGCCCGGCGCATCGTCACCCTGGCGTTCTACGACGACCTGACCCACACCCAGATCGCGAGTCTGCTGAACATGCCCCTGGGCACCGTGAAGAGCCACATCCGTCGGTCGCTGGGCCGCTTGCGCCACCGGTTGGAGGTGGACGATGCCGGAGCACGGTGAGCACACCTCCGCGGACGACCTCGCACTGTGGGCGCTGGGTGAGGACCTCGGCGACGTACCCGACAACCACCTCGCGTCCTGCGCGCTCTGCCAGAGCGAGCTGGACCAGCTGCGTGCGGTCGTCGCGACGGCGCGCGAGGTCGAGCCGGAGGACTACCCCACACCTCCGCCCCCCGCGGTGTGGTCCGCAGTGGTGGCCGAGCTGGGGCTGGGACAGGGCGCCGCTCCGGGCGACGAGCTCGCGACGCGACGGAGCGGGTCACGGCGGACGGCGCTGGTCGCGGCTGCTGCTGCCCTGCTCGGGATCGTCGTGGGGGCTGGAGCGGCCCTGGTGATCTCCGATGACTCCGACACGTCCGCCGGGACCGTGACCGCCCGGGCGACGCTGGACCCGTTGCCCGAGC
>DASVED010000271.1:0-8717 GCA_036380775.1 Actinomycetes bacterium | reverse complement strand
GGCACAGCCCCGGCTGACCGCACCCACCAGCCACCCCCGCAGCCACCGCGCCGCCAGGCGGCAGACACCCATGACCCTTGACGTGACGGGTGTTACAGGTGTCCACTATTGGGGCTGTTGTGACGCCACGTGACGGCAGGGCGCGCACCGTCGACCGGGTGCGAGAGGAGACTGCGCATGGCGCTCACCACCGTGCGCCGGCTCGTCGCCGCCCTCGCCGTGTCCAGCCTCGTGTCGCTGGCGCCCCTGCCTGCTGCCGCTGAAGCGGAGGATGTCTTCCCGAGCGCGGGCGATGTCGAGCGCAGCCGCGCCGCCGTGGCGGACTCCGCGAGCGAGGTCGGGCGCATCGAGGCACGGCTGGCTGCCGCCGGGGCGCGCACCGACCGGCTCGCGACCGAGGTGGGGCGTGCCGTTGAGGCGTACAACGGCGCACGGCTGCGCCTGGAGCGGGCCCGGGTCGCCGCCGAGGAGGCCCAGCGACGCGCCGACCAGTCAGGTCGGGCCGTCGAGTCGTCCCGGGAGGTGCTCGGGCGGTTCGCGGCGGCGGCGTACCGCTCGGGTGGCGATGTCGGTGGGCTGTCGACCTTCCTCGTCGCCGCCGGCCCGCGGGACCTGATCAGCCGGGCGGCCGCCCTCCAGGCCGTCGGCGACAGCCGGCGCCGGGCACTCGACGACCTCCGGTCCGCGCAGGCTTACGCCGGACTCCTGCAGCGCCGGGCCGACGGGGCGCTCGCGGCGAGCGTCCGCGCCGAGCGGCGAGTGGCGCAGGCCAAGCAGAACGCCGAGACCCGGCTCGCGGCCCAGCAGCAGGCCGTCGAGCAGATCGCCGGACAGCGAGAGACGCTCGTCCGTGCCCTGGCCGAAGCCCGCAACACCACCGTGCGCCTCGAGCGGAAGCGGCAGGCCGGGCTGGAGCTGGCGCGCGAGGAGGCCGCGCGCGAGGCGGCGGAGGCCCGCGCCCGGGAGCAGGCCCGGGCGGCCGAGGCAGCGCGCGAGGCAGAGCAGCAACGCCAGGCAGAGCAGCGACGCCAGGCCGAGCGACAGCGGCAGGCCGACGAGCAGCGCGCCGACGAGCAGCGGCGGGCCGACGAGCAGCGCCGCCAGGAGGACAGCGGTTCCTCGAGCAGCGGTTCCTCGAGCGGCGGCTCCGACGGTGCCGGCTCCGGCGGCTCGTCCGGTCCGACCGGCGGGCCGTCCGCCCCGGATCCGGCGCCGACACCGGCTCCACCGTCCGGGTCGTCGTCGGGCACGACGTCCGGCGCCGAGCGAGCCATCGACTTCGCGCAGGCGCAGATCGGCAAGCCCTACCAGTGGGCGGCGGACGGACCCTCCAGCTACGACTGCTCGGGCTTGACGATGCGGGCCTGGGAGCAGGGCGGGATCTCGCTGCCGCACTACAGCGTGGCGCAGTACGAGCGGGGTCAGCAGGTGTCCCTCACCGACCTGCGCCGCGGCGACCTCGTCTTCTTCGCCAGCGACCCCGGCGACCACACCTCCATCTACCACGTGGGCCTCTACATCGGGTCCGGCCAGATGATCGAGGCGCCCTACACCGGCGAGAACGTCCGGGTGTCGAGCATCTGGCGGGGCAGTCTGTTCGGCGCGGCCCGCCCGTGAGCGCCTACACCGAGCGCCACGCCCGCAGCTTCGGCGGCTGGCTCGTGGCGTTCGCCCTCGGCTACGCGATCTTCCACCACGCCGGCACGCTGTTCGCGGGTCTCGGCGACGTGGGCGACAGCGACACACGGTGGGCCGACTGGATCGACCTCGCGACTCCGTACGTCATGACGGGTGCCGCGGCCGGCGCGCTGCGCGGTGCCGGCGCGAGCCGCGGCACCTGGTCCGCGTTCTGGCTGGCCGGCGTCACGTACACCCTCGGCAAGGGCCTGCACGTCGCGGCCAACTCGGTCGGCAACGCGTTGCCCGGGGAGGACCCCGATGTCGTGCACCTGTGGGACGAGACGGTGGGTCACTACGTCTGGTACGCGGGGCTGGCGCTGCTCGTGGCCACCCTCGCGGTGGCGATCGCCGACCGCCGGCCTCGCGGCGGCATCGGGGCGCACCTGCTCGCGGCCGTGTTCGGATTCACGCACTTCACGAACTCCATCGAGGGCCAGACCGCGTGGTTCGGCATCGCGACCGCGGTGGTGTTCGCCGTCTGGGGGCTGTTCACCCGTGACGGGATGGGGCGGTACCTCGCGACCGCCTACGGCCTGTCGCTGCTGCTGTTCGCCGGCTTCGGTGTGTGGCAGGGCGGCTTCCCGGAGTTCAGCGAGCTCGGCTGGATCTGAGCCGCCTGACTCAGTGCAGGATGTCCCCCGCCTCGCGCGCGTCGGCCAGCCTCTTGCGGGACGCCACGATCTCGGCCTCGGCCTCCACCCGTCCCGTCCACGTCGCGCCCTCGACCGACTTGCCGGGCTCGAGGTCCTTGTAGACCTCGAAGAAGTGCTGGATCTCCAGCCGGTCGAACTCCGGGACGTGGTGGATGTCGCGCAGGTGCTCCTGCCGCGGGTCGGTCGCCGGGACGCAGAGCACCTTGTCGTCGCCGCCGGCCTCGTCGGTCATCCGGAACATGCCGAGCGCCCGCGCCTTGATCAGGCAGCCGGGGAACGTCGGCTCCTCGAGCAGCACCAGCGCGTCCAGGGGGTCGCCGTCCTCGCCCAGCGTCTCCTCGATGAAGCCGTAGTCGGCCGGGTAGCGCGTGGAGGTGAACAGCATCCGGTCCAGTCGCATCCGGCCGGTGGCGTGGTCGAGCTCGTACTTGTTGCGCTGGCCCTTGGGGATCTCGATGAGGACGTCGAACTCCACGCTGTGCCTCCACGGTGCGCCCCGGTGTGTCGCTGACCGGTCGCTAGTCTCGCGTACGCCGGGCAACGGGGACGAATCGAGGTGAGCGTGGGCACCGCCGACGGGTCCGCGCGCCCTGACCACCCCCGACGTCTCCGCCGTCTCGCCGTGGTCGTCGTCGCCGTCCTGGTCGCGGCAGCCGTGGCCGTCGTCGGTCTCGACCTGAGCGGGCGCCTGCCGGGTGGGCTGGTCGCCGAGCCGACACCCACGCCTACCCCCACCACGCCGCTGGACCCGTCCCCGGCCGCCGCCGGCGAGGTGCTCCCGGTCGAGCCGACCGACCCGGCAGCGGCCCTTCCGGCCCTGCCGGTGGACGCTCTCGACCGCGTGCTGTCGTCGGGGGCTCTGGGTCCTGACCCCGGCGCAGTCGTCCTCGACGCGACCACCGGCACGCCACTGTTCGACCGCGACATGGCGACCCCCAGGACCCCCGCGTCGGTCGCGAAGCTCGCCACCGGCGCCGCGGCGCTGCTGCGGATCGACCCCGGCTCGCGACTGCGCACCCGGGTCGTGACCGGTGCAACCCCGGGTGAGGTGGTGCTCGTCGGCGCCGGAGACAGCACCCTGGCCACCAGGCGATCCGCCGGGGCGACCTATCCCGGCCGGGCAACCCTGAGTGAGCTCGCGGACGCCACGGCCGCCGCCCTGACGGCGGCCGGCGTCACGTCGGTGACGGTGCGCGTCGACGACAGCCTGTTCGCCGGCCCCGCCGAGTCGCCGGACTGGCCTTCCACCTACGTACCGCTCGGTGTGGTCTCGCCCGTGAGCGCGCTCTCGGTCGACGCCGGCCGGTTGCGGGCGGGCTCGGACGTCCGCGAGCCGGACCCGGCGGTTGCCGCCGGCCTGGAGCTCGCCCGTCTGCTGTCGCGGCGGGGGGTCACGGTCGCGAAGGAGGTCGCCCGTGCCGTCGCACCCGAGGGAGCCGCGGAGGTCGCGGCGGTGGAGTCGCCGACCATCTCCCAGCTCGTCGAGCTGATGCTGGCCACCAGCGACAACGACCTCGCCGAGTCCCTGCTGCGGCTGGCGGCGGTGGCGACCGATCTGCCGGGGACGTTCACCGACGGCCAGGCGGTCGTCGACTCGGTCCTGGAGGAGCTCGGACTGACCTCCGGGACCACGACGCTGCTCGACGGGAGCGGCCTGGCTCGTGGCTCCGCGGTCGCACCGGAGACCCTTGGTCGGCTGCTCGGGCTGGCGGGGTCCCGGGCCGACCTTGCGCCGCTGATGACCGGTCTGCCAGTGGCCGGGTTCAGCGGGACTCTGTCGCTGCGGTACGGCGCAGGCCGGGTCGGCACCGCCGCCGGTCTGGTGCGCGCCAAGACCGGGACCCTGACCGGAGTGAGCACCCTGGCCGGTGTCTCGTCTGCAGGCGGCCGTCCGGTGGTGTTCGCCGTGATGTCCGACCAGGTCCCGGGGGACACCCTGGCGGCCCGGGCCGCCATCGACCGGTTCGCGGCAACCGTCGCCGGCGCGGAAAGATCGGCGACGGGCGGAGGTTGAGGCGGGCTGCCGGGGGAACAACGGCTGGCAGAAGGAGGTATGACCATGACAATGTTGCTCTGGATCCTGGCCGTACTGATCGGCATCTGGGGAGTCGTCACACTCATCCGCGGTCAGGTGCTGCTCGGCATCGTCCTGATCATCGTGGCGTTCCTTGTAGGCCCCGGTGGCGTGAGCATCTTCACCTGACGCTCGTCCTGCCGGACGGCTAGTTCTTCACACGCCGCGACGGCCGGGTCCCTCCCCACAGCGGAGACGGGCCCGGCCGTCGCTGTTGTCTGACGGACCCGGCCGTCGATGTGTTCTGACGGACCCGGCCGTCGATGTTGTCTGACGGACCCGGCCGTCGATGTGTTCACCCCTCCGACGACATACGGTGAGTCGATGAAGCCTTCCTCCATGGTCGACTGGGACCTCGCCGTCAGCACGGGTACCCGGCTGGTGCGTCCCGGCCCGCAGGTCACGCACGAGGAGGCCCGCCAAGCCGTCTCCGACCTGCGCGAGTACGCGCGGCAGGCCCACGGCCACGTCGCCGGTTACACCGGCATGGACGCCCCGACCGACGACACCCCCGGCGCCTCGGTCGTCGTCATCGACCGGCCGGGCTGGATCAAGGCCAACGCCGCCGGGTTCCGCACCGTCCTCGAGCCGCTCGTGGAGAAGCTGCAGGAGCGCCGCACGACCAGCTCGCCGGTCGGCGACGCGGTGGGCTCCAAGGTCACCGGGGTGCAGACCGGGTCGCTGCTCGCATTCCTCGCGACCAAGGTGCTGGGCCAGTACGAGCTCTTCCCGCCGTACGGCGTGGACGTCACCGACAAGCCCGGCCGGCTGCTGCTCGTCGCGCCGAACATCGTCTCCGCCGAGCGGGAGATGGGGGTCGACCCCCGCGACTTCCGGCTCTGGGTGTGCCTGCACGAGGAGACCCACCGGGTGCAGTTCGGCTCGGTGCCGTGGCTGCGCGAGCACATGATGAGCGAGCTGCGCGCGTTCGTCGACGCGACCGACGTCGATCCCGCGGCGCTCGCGGCGCGGGTCAAGGCCGCCGCGGCGGTGGCCTACAACTCGCTGCGCGAAGGGTTCGACCCCGAGTCGGACGGGTCCGGCGCCTCGCTGGTCGAGGCGATCCAGACCCCCGCCCAGCGCGAGGTGCTCGACCGGATCACGGCGCTGATGTCCCTGCTCGAGGGTCACGCGGACTTCGTGATGGACGGCGTCGGCCCCTCCGTCATCCCGTCGGTGGCCACGATCCGGAGCAAGTTCCAGGCCCGCCGCAAGGAGGCCAACCGGGTCGAGCAGGTGGTCCGGCGGCTGCTCGGCATCGACGCCAAGCTGCGGCAGTACCGCGACGGCGAGCGGTTCGTCCGCGGCGCCGTCGACAAGTCGGGGATGCACGGCTTCAACCAGGTGTGGGCCCGCCCGGAGAACCTCCCGAGCAAGGCCGAGATCGCCAACCCCGCCGCCTGGGTCGAGCGCGTCGTCACCCCCCGCGAGCTCCCCGCCTGATCACCCACCTGACCACCCCCCGTCTCCACACCCCACTTTCCCCGCTGATCATGCAGAAGTGGTTGTTGCGCGGTATCCCTGCAGGTCAGCCGCCCCTGAAAACGTGTTGATCATGCAGAAATGGTTGCGTCCGGTCTCCCCACGGGCTGTACCCGGGACGGCAGGCTGCCCACGCGGGACAACCATTCCTGCATGATCACGGGCAGATTGCTGGGTGGCTGACCTGCGGTGATGTGAGTGAGCAACCACTTCTGCATGATCAACGGGGGGAAATGGGGGAGTGGGTCGGTAACGGGCTAGCGTCGCGGGCGTGGGTCCGGCGGCGGAGGTGGCGGCGGTACGGCTGGCCGTGCGCTCGGCCCTGACCTCTGTCGACCCCGGTGCCCTGGTGCTGGTGGCCTGCAGCGGCGGCGCCGACTCGATGGCGCTGGCCGCGGCGCTCGCCTTCGAAGGACCACGGGCAGGGCTGCGCGCTGGCGCCGTCACCGTCGACCACCGGCTGCAGCCCGGCTCGGCGGAGCGCGCGTCCGGCCTGGCGACCCGGCTGGCAGACCTGGGGCTGGCCCCGGTCGAGGTGGTGTGCGCGGACGTCGGCGCGGCCGGGGGGCCCGAGGCCGCGGCCCGGACCGCGCGGTATGCCGCGCTCGACGCGGCGGCCGACCGGCTCGGCGCCGCCACCCTGCTGCTCGGTCACACCCTCGACGACCAGGCCGAGACGGTGCTGCTCGGTCTGGCGCGCGGGTCCGGCGCGCGGTCGCTGGCCGGGATGCCGGCCGTCCGAGGCCGCTACCGCCGCCCGCTTCTCGGGCTGTCCCGCGAGACGGTCCGAGCGGCTGCCGCCGGCCTCGACGTCTGGGAGGACCCGCACAACGGGGACCCGGTGTTCGCCCGCGCCAGGGTGCGCGACGACCTGCTGCCAGCCTTCGAGGAGACTCTCGGCCCGGGGGTCGCCGAGGCGCTTGCCCGCACCGCCTCTCTGCTGCGTGCCGATGCGGACGCTCTCGACGGGTGGGCGGCAGCGGCCCACGACGAGGCGCGCGTCGGGGATGGGCAGCTCGCCGTCGCGGCGCTGGCCGGGCTCCCTGACGCCGTACGCTCGCGGGTCCTGCGCCGGGCCGCTCTCGAGGCCGGCGCCCCGGGCACCGACCTGCAGGCCGCCCATGTCGCCGAGCTCGACCGCCTGGTGACGGACTGGCACGGGCAAGGGCCGCTGCACCTGCCCGGCGGGGTTCGGGCCAGTCGGGCCCGTGCGATGCTTCTGCTCTCCAGCGGTTGAGACCAGCGACGAAGGACGGGAGCGCGAGGGCGCGTGGACGAGAAGGACCTGGGCGCAGAGCTCGAGAAGGTGCTCATCACCGAGGAGCAGATCCAGCGCCGACTGGCAGAGATGGCCGGCGAGATCGACACCGACTACAACGGTCGCGACCTGCTGCTGGTGGGTGTGCTCAAGGGCGCCGTGATGGTGATGGCCGACCTGGCGCGCGCGCTGCACTCCCCGGTCGAGATGGACTGGATGGCAGTGTCGTCCTACGGCTCCGGCACCAAGTCGTCCGGTGTCGTGCGCATCCTCAAGGACCTCGACCGGGACATCACCGGCCGCAACGTGCTGATCGTCGAGGACATCATCGACTCCGGGCTGACGTTGTCCTGGCTGATGTCGAACCTCGGGTCGCGCGGCCCGGCAACGGTCGAGGTCTGCACGCTGCTGCGCAAGCCGGACGCGGCCCAGGTCGATGTCCCCGTGCGCTACGTCGGGTTCGACATCCCCAACGAGTTCGTCATCGGCTACGGGCTGGACTACGCCGAGCGCTACCGCAACCTGCCGTTCGTCGGAACGCTCGCGAGCCACGTCTACTCGGGCTGACCGCCCGACGCGGGCACTCCGCGGCCAACCCCGACGTTTGACAGGACAACGGGCCCGGTCACGCTGCGTCGGGACGCTGGCACAGGCGTGTCGGGCCCGGTGTACCGTCAAGGTCCGACCAATCCGCAGCTGGCAGGAGGGACGGGGCGACCCGCCCCGGTTCGATGGACGTCAAACGCTACTTCCGAGGCCCGTTCTTCTGGGTCGCCATGGTCATCATCGGGGTGCTCCTGGTGACCTCCATCTCCTCGGCTGCCGGGGGGTTCAAGAAGGTCGACACCAATGTCGCGATCCAGGCCATCGAGAGCAGCCAGGTAAAAGAGGCGAAGCTCGTCGACCGTGACCAGCGGATCGAGCTCACTCTCAAGGACGCTGCGGAGATCGCGCAGACCGAGGAAAGCACCAAGATCCAGGCCGACTACGTCGGCGCCCGCCAGCGCCAGCTCATCAACCTGCTCAAGCAGTACCCGCCGTCGGAGAGCTTGACGGACAGCGTGCCGCGCACCAGCTGGGTCGTGAGCCTGCTCATCAACTTCCTGCCGATCCTGATCCTCGTCCTGCTGTTCCTCTTCTTCTTCAACCAGATGCAGGGCGGCGGCTCGCGCGTCATGCAGTTCGGCAAGTCGAAGGCCAAGCTGATCAGCAAGGACACTCCCAAGACGACGTTCAAGGACGTCGCCGGCGCCGACGAGGCGGTCGAGGAGCTCGAGGAGATCAAGGAGTTCCTCGAGAACCCGGCGAAGTTCCAGGCCATCGGCGCGAAGATCCCCAAGGGCGTCCTGCTGTACGGCCCGCCAGGCACCGGCAAGACGCTGCTCGCGCGTGCCGTCGCCGGTGAGGCGGGTGTGCCCTTCTACTCCATCTCCGGCTCGGACTTCGTCGAGATGTTCGTCGGCGTCGGCGCCTCGCGGGTCCGTGACCTGTTCGAGCAGGCCAAGTCCAACGCGCCGGCCATCGTGTTCGTCGACGAGATCGACGCCGTCGGCCGGCACCGCGGCGCCGG
>DASVED010000270.1:0-2033 GCA_036380775.1 Actinomycetes bacterium | reverse complement strand
CGGCGATCGGCCGATCTCGGTCATCAGCTGGTCCAGAGACCTCAGCGGCACGGCGAGCGAGTAGCCGGCAGAACACCTCCGTATCCTCGGGCGCGATGCGCCTCGTCGACCAGCTGCCGGCGGAGCCGGACCCGGATGGTGTGTTCGACGCGTTCTCGGCCTGGACGACGACCCAGGGTCTCGAGCTCTACCCCGCGCAGACCGAGGCCCTGATCGAGCTGGTGTCCGGCAGCAACGTCGTCCTCGCGACGCCGACCGGGTCCGGCAAGAGCCTGGTCGCAGCCGGGGCCCACTTCGCCGCTCTCGCGCAAGGGCAGCGCAGCATCTACACCGCACCCATCAAGGCGCTGGTGTCGGAGAAGTTCTTCGCCCTGTGCGCCATGTTCGGCGCGGACCGCGTCGGCATGCTGACCGGCGACGCCGCGGTCAACCCGGACGCGCCGATCCTCACGGCCACGGCAGAGGTGCTGGCCAATCTGGCCCTCCGTCAGGGAGCTGACACCGACGTCGGGGTCGTGGTGATGGACGAGTTCCACTACTACGCCGACCCCGATCGGGGCTGGGCCTGGCAGGTGCCGCTCCTCGAGCTGCCGCACGCACAGTTCCTGCTGATGTCGGCGACCCTCGGCGACATGTCGCCGTTCGAGGAGGACCTCACCCGGCGCACCGGCCGGCCGACCTCCGTCGTCGCCACGGCAGAGCGTCCAGTCCCCCTGCACTACTACTACGCGTCGACGCCGGTGCACGAGACGCTCGAGGAGTTGATGCAGACCGACCGCGCGCCGGTCTACGTCGTCCACTTCACCCAGGTCGCCGCCCTGGAGCGTGCGCAGGCGCTGACCAGCGTCAACGTGGCGACGAGGGCGGAGCGCGACGCGATCGCCGAGATGATCGGCGGGTTCCGGTTCTCGGCCGGCTTCGGCAAGACGCTGTCCCGTCTGGTACGCCACGGGATCGGCGTGCACCACGCCGGGATGCTGCCGCGCTACCGGCGACTGGTGGAGACCCTCGCCCAGGCCGGGATGCTGAAGGTGATCTGCGGCACCGACACCCTCGGCGTCGGGATCAACGTGCCGATCCGCACGGTGCTGATCACCGCCCTGTCGAAGTACGACGGGACGCGGACCCGCCATCTCTCGGCCCGCGAGTTCCACCAGGTCGCGGGCCGCGCCGGCCGGGCCGGTTTCGACACGGCCGGCACCGTCGTCGTCCAGGCGCCCGACCACGTCGTGGAGAACGAGAAGTCGAGGGCCAAGGCCGGCGACGACCCGAAGAAGCTGCGCAAGCTGGTCAAGCGCAAGCCGCCGGAGGGCTTCGTGTCCTGGGGAGAGCCGACGTTCGAGCGCCTTGTCGCCGCCGACCCGGAGCCGCTCACGTCGTCCTTCGCCGTCACTCACTCGATGCTGCTCAACGTGATCGCCCGGCCCGGTGACCCCTTCGTCGCGATGCGCCGCCTGCTGGAGCACAACCACGAGCCGAGGGACCGCCAGCTGCGGCACATCCGGCACGCCATCGCCATCTACCGCGCACTGCTCGCCGGAGACGTCGTCCAGCGGCTCGAGCAGCCCGAGCCGGACGGTCGCCGGGTCCGGCTCACGGTCGACCTGCAACCCGACTTCGCCCTCAACCAGCCCCTGTCGACCTTCGCGGTGGCGGCGCTGGGGCTGCTGGACAGCAGCTCACCGACGTACGCGCTGGACGCCCTCTCTGTCCTGGAGGCGACGCTGGAGGACCCTCGTCAGGTCGTCCAGGCGCAACGCAAGAAGGCGCGCGGCGAGGCGGTCGCCGCGATGAAGGCTGAGGGCATCGAGTACGACGAGCGGATGGAGCTCCTGGAGGAGGTGACGCACCCGCAGCCGCTGAAGGAGCTGCTTAGACACGCCTACGAGACCTACTGCCGCGGACACCCGTGGGTTGCCGACCACGAGCTGCGGCCGAAGTCGGTGGCGCGCGACATGTCCGAGCGGGCCATGACCTTCACGGAGTACGTCGCGTTCTACGGGTTGGCGCGCTCCGAGGGGCTGGTGCTGCGC
>DASVED010000269.1:0-2371 GCA_036380775.1 Actinomycetes bacterium | reverse complement strand
GCGGACGGCCTGCAGGTCCTCACCGACCTCGCCCGCGCCCACCGCGCCACCCACCCCGGTCGGGGCGCGGTAGGACCCGAACGCCTCGCGCAGGACCTGGGACCACTCGCCGGTCGTCACTCCGGCCCTGGCGCACTCGAGAGTCGCGGCGACCAGGTTCTGGTCGGTCTTGGCGGCGTCGCGCAGCCGTCGCAGGGCCGCGTCGACCGCCGCCGCGTCACGGCGCTCCCGCCACGCGTCCAGGGCGTCCACGGCGCGCTGCTCCACGGCCGGGTCGACGCCCTGGATCGCCGCGTCGAGGTCGGCCGTGAGCGGGTTCGGCTCCGTCGAGGTGAACTTGTTGAGTCCGACCACGACGTCGTCACCGGACTCGACGCGGCTGCGCCGGCGGGCGTGGGAGGCGACCAGCGCGGACTTGAGGTAGCCGCTCTCCACGGCGGCCACGGCGCCGCCCATCTCCTCGATCCGGGCCATCTCCTCGCGGGCTCGGGCACACAGCTCGTCGACCTTGGCCTCGACGACGTGCGACCCGGCGAACAGGTCCTCGTGCTCGAGGAGGTCCGACTCGTACGCGAGGACCTGCTGTATCCGCAGTGACCACTGCTGGTCCCAGGGGCGTGGCAGGCCCAACGCCTCGTTCCACGCGGGGAGTTGCACGGCACGCGCGCGGGCGTCCTTGGACAGGGTCACCGCGAGCATCTCGAGCACGATGCGCGCGACGTTGTTCTCCGGCTGCGCCTCGGTGAGGCCGAGGGAGTTCACCTGGACGCCGTAGCGCAGCCGTCGGGCCTTCGGGTCGGTGACGCCGTAGCGCGACGCGGTGAGCTCGTCCCAGAGCCGCACCATCGCGCGCATCTTGCACATCTCCTCGACGAAGCGCACGCCGGCGTTGACGAAGAACGAGATGCGCGCCACGACCTCGGTGAACCGCTCCGGCGGAACCTGGCCGGAGTCCCGGACCGCATCGAGCACGGCCGTGGCGGTCGACATGGCGAAGGCGAGCTCCTGCACCGGGGTGGCCCCGGCCTCCTGCAGGTGATAGCTGCAGATGTTGATGGGGTTCCACCGGGGAAGGCGATCGACGGTGTACGCGATGAGGTCGGTCGTCAGGCGCATCGACTCGGCCGGCGGGAAGGCGTAGGTGCCGCGGGAGAGGTACTCCTTGAGGATGTCGTTCTGCGTCGTCCCGCTCAGTCGTTGCCGGACGTCGTCCGGTTCGGCGCCATCCTGCTGTGCTTGTTCTTCGGCGACCACCTCGTAGAGAGCCAGCAGCCACATCGCCGTGGCGTTGATGGTCATCGAGGTGTTCATCTCGCCGAGCGGGATGCCGTCGAACAGGGCGCGCATGTCGCCGAGGTGGCTGATCGGGACGCCGACCTTGCCCACCTCGCCCTTGGCGAGCTCGTGGTCGGGGTCGTACCCCGTCTGGGTGGGGAGGTCGAACGCGACGGACAGGCCGGTCTGGCCCTTGGCCAGGTTGCGGCGGTAGAGGGCGTTGGACTCGGGCGCCGAGGAGTGGCCCGCGTAGGTCCGCATGACCCAGGGGCGGTCGGCCGGGGGATGTCCCGGCGCCGCTGGCTCGCTGGAGCTCTGCACGGGGACCTCCGGCCACGGTCGGTGGCCGAAGTCTACTGGCGGGTAACGTCGCGCCGCCCGGCGGGCGCCGTGGTCAGGCCGGGACCGCGACCTCGACCGTGAGCACTCGGTGCAGCCGGGTGGCCCGCAGGATGCGCAGCAGCCGCGGGTGCGCGTCGCGCAGGACGAGCCGGCGGCCGGCGCGCTTGGCCCGTTGGTCGGCCGCCACCAGCATGCCGAGCCCGGTCGCGTCCACGGTCTCCACGCCGGAGACGTCCACGACGAGGTCCCCGGTGCCGGCGTCGATCGCAGCGTGCAGCGTCACCCGCACCTCGGCGACGGATCGCACGTCGAGGCGACCCGTCAGGGCGATCTCAGCACCCGATGTGACGCTGACGACCATCCGCCTCACCCCCTCACCAGTCAGGACGCGCGAGGGGCCCCGATGGTTGCACCAGGGTGCCCTGCCGGTCCCTCGGAAGGAACGGTACGGAGCCGACTTGCAGATTTCTTGACGCCACGCAGTGACAGATGTGACGGATGTGCCCCCAGTGACTGGGGTCAGGTGTCGTAGGCGTAGAAGCCGCGGCCGGACTTCCGGCCGAGGTCCCCGGCCGCGACCATGCGCTGCAGCGTCTCCGGCGGGAAGAACTTCTCGTCCGCCGTCTCGGCGTAGATGTTCATGCTGGCGTTGCGCAGGATGTCGACACCGGTCAGGTCGGTGGTGGCGAGCGGGCCCATGGCGTGGCCGAATCCCAGCCGGCAGGCCGTGTCGATGTCCTCGGCAGAGGCGACG
>DASVED010000268.1:0-13412 GCA_036380775.1 Actinomycetes bacterium | reverse complement strand
CTCGACCCTGTCGGCTTTCTCTGGGACTTCAAGGACCGGATCTACCACGTCGACTGCAAGGACGCGAAGCGTCAGGTGGGCAACGGTCGCAACGGTCGGATGGGCTCGCACCTCGCCTGGGCCGATCCGCGCCGCGGGTGGGACTTCGTGTCCACCGGGCACGGCGACGTGCCGTGGGAGGCATGCTTCCGGATGCTCAACACCATCGGCTATGGGGGGCCGATCTCGATCGAGTGGGAGGACGCCGGGATGGACCGCCTCGTCGGCGCCCCCGAAGCTCTGGAGTTCGTCCGCCGGCTGGCCTTCGACCCTCCCACGGCAGCGTTCGACGCAGCCTTCAGCAGCAGCTGAGCCCCGACCCGCCCCCGACAGACAAAGCCAGGCGCCCGGAACCGTGGGGGGCTCCGGGCGCCTGGCCTCTACAGGTTAGGCCGAGCCTATCCGCGCAGGCCGTTCATGTTGGCCGCACTGATGGCGGTGAAGCGCAGGGATCGACCCGGGTCGGCGGATCCGCCGGGGGCGTTGTCCTGCTCGTAGTTCGGGTTGTGCGACCCCTTCGCGCCCTGCTCCTTGAAGAACGTCGCGAAGTCGATGTCACTGCGCGGGTCGCCGAACGGGATCATCGTGTAGCCGGGGCCGACTCCCAGTGGCTGGCCGGTCGAGTCCCCGTCCTTGGCGTGGTAGAGCGGGTAACGCTGGGTCTGCGTCGCGACCTGGGCCAGCGGGTCGAAGATGTCCTCGACGCGGTTTCCCTCCCAGTCGTAGCGCCAGCGGTGGATGTGCTGCGCCACGTGGGCCCAGTAGATGTCCAGCTCGGCCTTGACGAGGTCGGCAGGAGTGATGTCCAGCCAGTGCTGCATCAACCGCTTACCCGACTCGCCGCGCACGACAGTGGCAGGGATCGGGGCACCGGTCTGCCGGTCCTGTGTGACGGTCACCATCGGCCCGTCCTGCAGGAAGGCGTATGCCGGGTCGTGGTTGTGGGGGTACATGTAGACGCCGAACTGGCTGACGCTGAGCTCGTTGAGCGCCGTCCACTTTTCACCGGCGAGGGTCCATGGCTCGATCCCACGGTTGTTCGCGGCTGCGCTCGTCGGGTCATTGCCCGTGCCGAGATAGGGCGTGCCCAGGATGGTCCCGAACTCGAGCTCGGTCTGGAAGCGCAGGAGATCATTGGCGGACATCGCGCCGCCCGCGCTGCCGGGCCCGTTCCAGGTGTTCGGGATGAAGCCGTGATTGCCGATCGCCTCGAGACCATGGGCGTCCAGGAGACCGCGCAGCCGGCGCGCGTAGTCGAGATAGGCCGCCCGACCGGCGGCGTTGTGGTCGTTCGGGTAGCTGGCAGTGCCACCCGGGTTCAGCGGGTTCTGACCGTAGCCGGCGAACTCGACCTGCTCGATGCCGACCTTGTTGAAGTATTCGAAGAGCTCGGCCCAACCCCCGGGGATCGGGACCTCCGGGCCGAGGTCGGTCGGATCGGCCGGGAAGTTCGCGCCACCGAGGAAGCCTCTCGTCGTGCCGCCGGCGGAGATCGCCAACCGGCCGGGGACATCACGTTGGGTGAACGTGATGGTCCCGACCTTGTCGGCCGCGATGAGCCGGCCATTACCCGTCCCGGCTACCGGCGCAGCGAGCGCACCCAACGAGTTGAGCGGCGTGAGAGCGACCGCTGCGCCGGCGCCAGCGCCGATCTTCAGCAGCTGCCGCCGGCTGAGTCCGTTGTCCATAACTGTGATCCCTCCTTGCGCAACCCTCGGGGAGGGCAGCGCGGGTCAGCGGTCGCGACCGTGACCCGCATCACAGTCGAAGTGCTCAGACGCTAACGGCTTGTTTCTGACATGTGAAGACCTTTCGACGCGAGATCTCGAAACTTTTGGCAAATTCTCCGAAAGTGATCACGCGAGGGACCAATCCGCCGCCCGCGGTAGATGGCGCTCTGCAGGACAGTCGCCCATGGGGACCCGGCCAAGGGCTGCGGCGGGGAACATCGCGGTGCGTAGGCTCGCCGCTGTGCCGCTGATCTCCCTGCCGCTGATCTCCACCGACTCACTCACCAAGAAGTACGGCCAGGTGACGGCCGTCTCCGAGCTCACCGTGGAGGTCGAGCCGGGCGTGATCGGGCTGATCGGCGCGAACGGTGCCGGCAAGTCGACCCTGATCAAGATGATCCTCGGGCTGCTCTCGCCGACCTCTGGCCGGGCGACCGTGCTCGGTCTGGACGTCGTGTCCGACGGCGCCGCGATCCGCGAGCAGGTCGGCTACATGCCCGAGCACGACTGCCTGCCCGCCGACGTGTCGGCGACGGAGTTCGTCGTGCACATGGCCAGGATGTCGGGGCTGCCGAGGACCGCCGCGCGGGAGCGCACGGCCGACACCCTGCGCCACGTCGGGCTCTACGAAGAGCGGTACCGACCGATCGGTGGCTACTCGACCGGCATGAAGCAGCGGGTCAAGCTGGCGCAGGCACTGGTCCACGACCCGCAGCTGGTTCTGCTGGACGAGCCGACGAACGGGCTGGACCCGGCCGGTCGGGACGACATGCTCGGGCTGATCCGCCGCATCGGGACCGAGTTCGGCATCTCCGTGCTCGTCGCCTCGCACCTGCTCGGCGAGCTCGAGCGCGTCTGCGACCACGTGGTCGTCATCGACGCGGGACAGCTGCTCCGGTCGTCGTCGACCGCTGACGTCACCGCGGCCAGCCAGCTGGTCGCCGTCGAGGTCGACGAGCGGACCGAAGAGCTCACCCAGGCGCTCCAGGAGGCCGGGCTCGGCGTCACGGCGGTCGGCACGCTGCTCGAGGTCGACCTGCTCGACGACTCGACCTATGACGTCGTACGGGACGAGGTGACCCGACTCGGCATCGGCCTGATCCGGATGGAGCGCCGGCGGCACCGGATGTCCGAGATCTTCACCACGCCTGTTGGGGTGACACGTGTCGACGCCGTCTGAGTCCGCAGTGCCGGCCCCGCGTACCAACCAAGGCGTCATCCACGACCTCGGCTACCGGCACTACGACGGCCCGCGGCTCGGTCGCGCCCACATCGCGCGCGCGTTGCTGCTCGAGAGCGCGAAGGGCGCCTACGGCCTGGGCCGGTCGGCCCGCTCCAAGGTCATGCCCATGCTGCTGCTCGCGGCGATCTGCCTCCCGGCGTTCATCATCGCCGTCGTCGCGGCGGTCACCGACGTCGACGAGCTGCCCGCCGACTACACGTCGTACGTCCTGAACGTGCAGGCGCTGGTGATGATCTACGTCGCGGCCCAGTCCCCGGCGCTGGTGTCCCGCGACCTGCGGTTCCGGGTCATGTCGCTCTACTTCTCGCGGCCGCTGCACCGGATCGACTACGTGGTGGCGAAGTACGCGGCGATGACGACCGCGGTGTTCCTGCTCATGGCCCTGCCGCTGACGATCATGTTCGTCGGTGCGCTCCTGGCCGAGCTGCCGATCGACGAGCAGGTGCCCGACTACCTCCGGTCGCTCGGCGGTGCGTTGCTGACCGCCCTCGTGCTCTCCGGCATCGGCCTGGTCATCGCGGCCATCACGCCGCGGCGCGGACTAGGGGTGGCGGCCATCATCGCGGTGCTCGCGGTGCTGGCGGGCGTGCAGGGGGCGATGCAGGCGATCGCCGTCGAGGAGAACGAGGCCACCGTCGCCGGCTACGCCGGACTGATCTCGCCGTTCACCCTCGTGCACGGCGTGCAGCACGCGGTGCTCGGCGCCGGCTCGGCACTGTCCGAGGGACCGCCGGGGACGATCGGAAGCGTCGTCTTCGTGGTCGTGACGGGGCTCGTCGTGGCGGGGTCGTTCGGCGCCCTGCTGCTGCGCTACCGGAAGGTGGCCGTCTGATGGGCACGCTGCTGCTCGACAAGGTGTCCCGGTGGTTCGGTAACGTCGTGGCGGTCAACGACGTCACGATGACGATCGGGCCGGGCGTCACCGGGCTGCTCGGCCCCAATGGCGCCGGCAAGTCCACGCTGATCCACATGATGGGCGGCTTCCTCGCCCCGTCATCCGGCTCGGTCACGCTGGACGGCGAGGTCGTGTGGCGCAACGAGGAGATCTACCGCAAGATCGGGCTCGTCCCGGAGCGCGAGGCGATGTACGACGTCGTCACGGGCTGGCAGTTCGTCCTGGCCAACGCGAAGCTGCACGGTCTCGCCGACCCGGCGGGCGCGGCTCGCCGCGCGGTCGACACCGTGCAGATGACCGAGGCCCAGGACCGTGACATCTCCACCTACTCCAAGGGGATGAAGCAGCGCATCAAGATGGCGACCGCGTTGGTGCACGACCCGCCGGTGCTGCTGCTCGACGAGCCCTTCAACGGCATGGACCCGCGCCAGCGGCTGCAGCTGATGGACCTCCTCACCGCCATGGGCGACGAGGGCCGGACGGTGCTGTTCAGCTCGCACATCCTCGAGGAGGTCGAGCAGATCTCCGGCAGCATCCAGGTGATGGTGGCCGGCCGTCACGCGGCCTCCGGCGGGTTCCGCGAGATCCGACAGCTGATGACCGAGCGGCCGCACCAGTACACGATCCGCTCCGACGACGACCGCGCGCTCGCGGCGGCGATCATCTCCGACCCGAGCGCAGCCGCTGTGCAGCTGGTGGCCGCCCACGACACCGAAGGCGCCGCTGCGCGCGGTGACGCGAGCACCGGCCGCCGCGACGGTTCGGGCTCGCTGCACGTGCAGGCGACGGACTTCGCGAGCTTCGTCCGGGTGCTGCCCCAGCTCGCCAGCCGGCACAACATCCGGCTCTACGAGGTCTCGCCCGCCGACGAGTCGCTGGAGAGCGTCTTCTCCTACCTGGTGGCGCGATGAACGCCACCGTCGCGCAGCTCACCGCCCGCAGCCTGCTGGGTCGGCGCCGCGCGTACCTCCTGATGGCCCTGCCTGCCGTCCTGCTGGTGCTGTCGGTGGCCAGCCGTGGCCTCGCGGGGCAGGACGCCGGGATCACCGTCGGCGTGCTCGGCGGCTTCGCTCTCGCCACCCTGGTGCCACTCCTCGGGGTCATCGCCGGCACCGGGGCCATCGGGCCCGAGATCGACGACGGGTCGATCGTGTACCTGCTCTCCAAGCCGTTGAGCCGCTACTCAATCGCCACCACGAAGGCCATGGTCGCCATCGCCGTGGTCACCGGCTTCGCCGCGCTGCCGACGTTCGTCGCGGGGCTGATCCTGTCGGGGACGTCTAGTCGGCTGGCCCTCGGCTATGCCATCGGCGCGCTGGCGGCGGGGATCGCGTACGGCACGTTGTTCCTGCTGCTGGCGGTGATGACGCGCCACGCCGTCGTGGTGGGCGTGCTGTACGCGCTGATCTGGGAGGCGCTGATCGGCAGCTTCGTGCCCGGTGCCCAGGCGCTGAGCATCCAGCAGTGGTCGCTCGCCCTCACCGAGCAGGTGGTGGGGGCGCGCGCCGAGGAGCTCGACGTGTCGTCCGCCGTCGGTCTGGGTGCTGCTGTCCCGCTCCTGCTGGTGGTCATCGTGGGGTCCACCTGGTTCGCGGGCTGGCGGCTGCGCAGCCTGCGGCTCACCAGCGACGAGTGACCGATCGGTGGACAACGCAAACCGTTGCCGGACGGCGTCGTCAGCAAGCCGGATCACGCCGAAGTCGTTGCACAGACAGTAGTTTCGCGGCGTACGGAATCCGTCGTCCTCGCCTCTTCCCTGCGCCCGACCGGCGGGTTACCCTCGGGTGGCGCCAAGCAGCCGGCGACAGCTCCCAGCGCAGACGTACGTCCAGGGGGACGGATGATCAGCCTGCTCGACCCGCACCGGATCGGTGTTCACACAGTTGTCGGCGTGACGGGTGAGATCGATGTCGCCACCGCTCCGGCCCTCCGCGACAGCCTGCTCGCCCTCCTCAACCGGGGGGCCCCGAGCCTCGTCGTCGACCTGCGGGGCGTGACGTTCATCGACTCGACGGGCATCGGCAGCCTGCTGCGGATCCACCACCGTCAGCACCTGCTGGGCGGATCGGTGCACTTCGTGGCCGACCAGTCCGCGGTGCTGCGGGTCTTCGACCTGATGCATCTGCGGCGGCGGCTGCACGTGGCCCCGACGGTGGCCGCGGTGGAGCAGTGCTGCCCGACGGGGCTGTCCAGCCTGACGACCGGCCTGACGACCGGCCTGACGGAGCGCGTCGAGCTGCCGCAGGTCGCCGCGCAGTAGCCGGCTGCGGAGGGTGACCGGTTTACGGGCGGAACCTCCGGAAATCGTCGTTCGGACACGCAGAGTGAGCCGTCCGGCTTAGCCTGACCCTGCGCCACCGGTGCCAGGAGGAAGCATGGAGACTCGCGAGGGCCAGGACGTCCAGGTCCGGCAAGCGCCCGAGATCGTCGGGCGCACGCCGAGGGCCGACGACGCCCCGGACGGTCCGGCGCCGGCGACTCCCCGTCGGGGGCTGGTCGTCGTGGCCGCGGTGACGGCCCTGGCGGTCGTGCTGACCCTGCTGCTCGTCCTGCTGCTCAGCGGCGGGGACGGCGACGGGGAGGTCAAGGCGAAGACGCCGCCGGCCGACGTCCCGGCTGGCCCGGCGGCCCTGGGGATGTCGGTCCAGCAGCCGGAGAGCGTCGTGGCCGGGACGCCCGCCACCCTCGAGGTGCGCTGGACGGATGGGACCGGCGTGTTCAGCGGGTCGAGCGAGGACTGGGGTGACGGCGTCGGCACCAGCTCCCTCAAGCAGGGCATCTGTGCCGCGAGCGCGGCGATCGAACCGCCGGCGGCGGGGCGCTTCGCGGTCGAGCACACCTGGAGCGAGCCCGGGACCTACGAGGTGGTGCTGGGCGTCACGACGTACGTCTGCGAGAACGGCACGCCCGTCGAGGAGCAGGTGTCGAAGAACATCACCGTGCAGGTTCTCCCCGCGGGCTGAGCAGGACGGTCCCGGCTAGAACCGGAACGGCTTGGGCGGGGCGTTGAGCGAGGCCCGCGGGCAGCTGGGCAGGTCGAGCCCGCCGAAGCCGAGGGCCTCGTTGCACAACGTCTCGACGGTCCAGCCCTGCGAGGTGCCGAAGCGGGTGACCGTGACGCGGTAGATCGTGATCTCGTAGCGCGTCGGGGTGCCGTACGCGACCTGGATGGTGCCGATCAGCTCCGCACCACCGGGGGATCCGTAGCCCTCCCACGGGCGGTCGTAGCGGCTCCACAGGGAGGGCTCGGACTGCCACACCCCGCCGTTCTGGACGTCACGAAGAGCCAGCTCGACCAGGACGGCGCGTGCCGACTCCTCGGGGATGATGGCCGCGGGCCGGATCACCTCGGAGACGACGCCTTCGTCGTACGCCTCGGCCATCAGCAGCTCGGGGTTGTGCACTATGTGCCTCTCGTCCGGTCAAGAGCGTGTCACCTGCACCACTCCTATCGGCGGGGAAGGGCTCCGACTTCAGGCTTGCGGGACACTTCGCGCCGCCGGGTTTGTCGTGACCTCGTGGTGCTGTTGTGGCGGGTGTGGCATGATCAGGGTCACCGCACGCGCGGTTCGCTCCACGACACGCTCGGACGAGGCCGCTGGGGAAGGCGCACCTCAGGCCCGAGCAAGGAGGAACCGGTGGCGACCCGTGGCGTTCTCTACGTGCATTCCGCTCCGCCCGCGCTGTGCCCGCACGTCGAGTGGGCCGTGGGTGGGGTCCTCGACGTGCGCGTGACCCTCGACTGGACGCCGCAGCCGGCCTCGCCGAACGCCGTCCGGGCCGAGCTGTCCTGGCAGGCCGATCCCGGGACCGGCGCCCGGCTCGCGTCCGCGCTGCGCGACTGGAGCCAGCTGCGTTTCGAGGTCACCGAGGAGCCGAGTGCCGGCACCGAGGGCGAGCGCTGGTCGTGCACCCCCACGCTCGGGCTCTTCCATGCCACGACCGGCGTCCACGGGGACATCGTGGTCCGCGAGGACCGGCTGCGCGCCTCGCTGGCCCGGGCCGCCGCCGACCCAGCGACGGACCTGCTCCGCGAGATGCACGCGCTGCTCGGGAAGGCGTGGGACGACGAGCTCGAGACCTTCCGGTACGCCGGTGACGGCGCCCCCGTCCGCTGGCTCCACCAGGTGGTCTGACCCAGGCCATTACGCGCGCGTTGACCACGTAAACGTGGTCAACGCACGCTTCGCGAGGCGTCGACGCCTTGCGAGGTGGTCACTCGCCTGGCGAACTGGCCGGCCGGACGGGCGCCTGCGTCGGAGCGGTACTCGCGTCAGAGCGGGATGTTGCCGTGCTGGCCGCGGGTGGCGGGGGCGGCGGCGATGGCGGCGGCGAGCGCCGAGCGGGTGGCGGTCGGCTCGACGATCTCGTCCACCACGCCGATCTCCTGCGCCCGTGCGAGGCCACCGGCGAGCGCCTCGTGCTCGGTCGCCAGCTCCTGCTCGACCTCGCCGCGCACGTCCGCCGGCACCTCGGCCAGGCGCCGACGGTGCAGGATGCGCACCGCCGCGACCGCGCCCATGACGGCGACCTCGGCGCCCGGCCAGGCGAACACCCTGGTGGCCCCGAGCGACCGGGAGTTCATGGCGATGTAGGCGCCGCCGTAGGCCTTGCGGGTCACCAGCGTCACGCGCGGCACGGTGGCCTCGGCGAACGCGTGCAGCAGCTTTGCGCCGCGGCGCACAACGCCGTCCCACTCCTGGCCGACGCCCGGCAGGTAGCCCGGCACGTCCACCACGACGACCATCGGCACGCCGAACGCGTCGCACATGCGCACGAAGCGAGCGGCCTTCTCGGCCGACGCCGAGTCCAGGCAGCCGCCCAGCCGCAGCGGGTTGTTCGCGATGACGCCGACGGTGCGCCCGCCGAGCCGGCCCAGCGTCGTGGTGACATTGGGCGCCCACTTCGGGTGCAGCTCCAGCGAGGTGCCCTCGTCGAGCAGGTCTTCCACGATCGGGTGGACGTCGTAGGCCCGCTTCGCCGACTCCGGGAGGTGCTCGGACAGGTCCCGGTCCTCGACCGCGCCGATGTCCCGCTGGTCACCGAGCAGGGCGGCCAGCCGCCGGGCCTCGCCGTAGGCGGCGTCCTGCGACTCGGCCACCACGTGCACGACGCCGGACCGCCGGCCATGCGGTTCGGGCCCGCCGAGGCGCAGGGCGTCGACGTCCTCCCCGGTCACCGAGCGGACCACGTCGGGACCGGTCACGAAGACGCGGCCGTCGGGGCCGAGGATGACGACGTCGGTCAGCGCCGGCCCATAGGCCGCCCCGCCGGCTGCCGGTCCGAGCACCACCGAGATCTGCGGCACCTTCCCGGACGCGCGGGTCATGATCGCGAACACCTCGCCGACGGCGTGCAGCGACACGACTCCCTCGCGCAGCCGGGCACCGCCCGAGTGCCACAGGCCGACGACGGGGCACCCCTCGGCGAGCGCCCGCTCGTAAGCGACCAGGATCGCCTTGCAGCCCGCCTCGCCCATCGCGCCGCCCTGGATGGTGGCGTCGGAGCAGAACGCGACAGTGACCGCGCCGTCGATCCGCCCGATGGCGGCGAGCATCCCCGAGTCGTCCTCGGCCGTGATGAGCTCGACCGTTCCGGCGTCGAAGAGGTGCCCCAGCCGGGTCAGCGGGTTGCGCGGATCGTCTGCCTTGTCGAGCACGACCTTCCCGCCGGGTGCTGCTGCGGTTGCGGTCATGCGTCCACCGTCCGGATGGCGAGGGCGACGTTGTGGCCGCCGAAGCCGAAGGAGTTGTTGAGGGCCAGCAGCTCGCCGTCGGGCAGCGCCCGCGGTTCGGCGCCGACCACGTCGAGGGTGACGTCGTCGTCCCGGTCCTCGAGGTTGGTCGTGGGTGGCGCCGTACGTTCGTAGAGCGCGAGGATCGTCGCGATCGCCTCGACGGCCCCCGCCGCTCCGAGCAGGTGTCCGGTCATCGACTTGGTGCCGCTGATGCAGGCACCCTCAGCGGCGTCGCCGAGCGCCCTGCGGATCGCCTGCACCTCGGCGACGTCACCCACCGGCGTCGATGTCGCGTGCGCGTTGATGTGCACGACGTCGGAGGGCTGCGCCCCCGCCGCCGCCACGGCCATCGCCATCGCGCGTGCTGCGCCGGCACCGACCGGGTCGGGCTGGGCCATGTGATGCGCGTCGGCGGTGATGCCGGAGCCGGCGACCTCACCGTAGATCCGGACGCCGCGGGCTCTCGCGTGCTCCAGGGACTCCAGCACGACGACACCGGCGCCCTCGCCCAGGACGAAGCCGTCCCTGCCCTTGTCATACGGCCGCGACGCGCGCTCCGGCTCGTCGTTGCGGGTGGACAGCGCCTGCATGGCGGCGAACCCGGCGAGCGGCAGCGCGTGGATGGCCGCCTCCGTGCCGCCCGCGGCGACGACGTCGGCCCGGCCGGACCGGATCATGTCGACCGCGTAGGCGATCGCCTCGGCACCGCTCGAGCAGGCGCTCACCGGCGTGTGCACGCCGGCGCGGGCCGTCAGCTCGAGGCCGACGACCGCGGCCGGGCCGTTGGGCATCAGCATCGGCACCGTCATCGGGAGCACCCGGCGGGCGCCGCGCTCCTTGAGCGTGTCGTACGCCGCGAGCAGGGTCGTCACGCCGCCGATCCCGGAGGCGATCACGACGCCCTTGCGCTCGGGGTCGAGGTCCGGTGAGCCGGCGTCCGCCCAGGCCTCGCGGGCGGCGATCAGGGCGAACTGCCCCGAGCGGTCCATCCGCTTGGTCTGGGGGACGGTCAGCACCTCCACGGGCTCGACAGCCACCGGTGCAGCGATGTGCACCGGCAGCATCTCGACCCAGTCCTCGGTGAGGACCTTCACGCCCGACCGGCCGGCCAGCATGGCCGACCAGGTCGTCGCGACGTCGCCGCCCAGCGGCGTCGTCGCGCCGAGACCGGTGACCACCACGCGCTGAGAGTCGGTCAGTCCAGAGTCAGTCATGCCAGGTAGCTCCTTCGGAGTCCCGCCGGATCGGTGAGGAACGAGCGATCACGTGGGAGGTCGTTCGGGGTCCCCGCGGGATCGCGAGGAACGAGCGAGCTCGTGGTATTGGGTCAGGCGCTCGCTTTTTGGATGTAGTTGACGGCGTCGCCGACCGTGGAGAGACCCTTGACGTCGTCGTCGGGGATCCGCACGCCGAACTTCTCCTCGGCGTTGACCACGATGGTCATCATCGACAGCGAGTCGATGTCGAGGTCGTCGGTGAACGACTTCTCCGGCTGCACGTCGCCGGTGGGGATGCCGGTCTCCTCGTTGACGATCTCTGCGAGACCTTCGAGGATCTCCTGCTCGCTAGCCATCTGGTTCCTCAGCTCCTCTTCGTGGTGGTGGGCTTGTGGCGGGGGACAGCATCGGACGCGCGAACCGCGCGTCAGGTCAGGGGAGGACGACGACCTGGGCCGCGTAGACCAGGCCCGCGCCGAAGCCGATGAGCAGCGCTGTGTCGCCGCTCTTGGCCTCGCCGGACTCGAGCATCCGCTCCATCGCCAGCGGAACGGAGGCCGCGGAGGTGTTCCCGGTCTGCGCGATGTCCCGGGCGACCGGCACGTGGGCCGGCAGCTTGAGCGTCTTGATCATCGCGTCGGTGATGCGCATGTTCGCCTGGTGCGGGATGAACGCACCGAGATCCTCGGGGTCGACCCCGGCGGCCTCCAGCGCCCGCGCTGCGACCGGCGCCATCTGCCACACGGCCCAGCGGAACACCTTCTGGCCCTGCATCGTCAGGTGGGGGAAGTCGACGTTGTGGTCGCGCACGTCGATCCACGACGCCCGCTGCGTGATCGCGTCGTACTGCGAGCCGTCGGAGCCCCATATCGTCGGGCCGATGGCGGGCACGTCGGACGGCCCGATCACCACTGCTCCGGCACCGTCGCCGAAGATGAAGGCTGTCGACCGGTCGTAGGAGTCGGTGAAGTCGGAGAGCTTCTCGCAGCCGATGACCAGCACGTGCTCGGCGCTCCCACCGCGGACCATGTCGTTGGCCATCGAGACGCCGTAGCAGAAGCCGGCACAGGCGGCGGAGATGTCGAACGCGGCGGCGTCGATGGCTCCGAACCGGTTCGCGACGTCCGCAGCTGCCGACGGGGTCTGCAGCGGGTGGGTGACGGTGGCCACGATGACCGTGCTGATCTGCTCGGGGCGCAGCCCCGCCTGGGCGACGGCCTTGCCGGCGGCGGCGAGGCACATGTCGACGACGGACTCGTCCGGGGCGGCCCACCGGCGTGACTCGATGCCGGACCGCTCACGGATCCACTCGTCGGAGGAGTCGATGCGCTCGCAGATCTCCGCGTTGGTCACGACGCGCGCCGGGCGGTAGCCGCCCACTCCCATGATCCTCGCGTGCTCCGGACCCTTCGTCACCTTGAGACCGCTCATCAGTGCACCGCCTCTGGGTGGAGCCGGATCAACGGCTGTCCGGGGGAGACCGGGTCGCCATCCACGACCAGCCACTCGACGACCGTGCCGCCGTGGGGGGCGACCACCGGGCGCTCGTCCCGTGACGAGACGAGAGTGCCGATGGCGGTTCCCGGCTCGAGCATCGTCCCGACGGGCAGGTCGACGATGCGGATCGTGCCCTTCCCGGGCGCCACGAGCATCCGCCAGGTCGGGGAGCCGTCCTGCGGCGCCGCGCTGCCGTGGCGGGCCGCCAGGTCGCGGGCGGCCTCGAGGTCGTCAGGTGTCCGCAGGGCGACCGTCTCGACGCCGGGCAGTGACCGCTTGATCAGCCCGGTCAGCGTGCCCGCCGGCGGGACCTCGATCACGCCCGTCACGCCCAGCTCGCCCATCGTCTGCATGCAGAGGTCCCAGCGCACCGGGTTGCGGACCTGGCTCACGATCCGGGCCAGCACGTCACGGCCCTCGGCGACGACGGCGCCGTCGCGGTTGGAGATGAGCCGGGTCCGGGGGTCGTGGACGCTGACCGCTCGCGCGTAGCCCGCGAGCGTGTCGACGGCAGGTGCCATGTGCTCGGTGTGGAAAGCGCCCGCGACCGAGAGCGGCACCAGCCGCGCCTTGGCGGGCGGGTCGTCCTTGAGCGCCGCCAGCTGCTCCATCGTCCCGGCCGCGACGACCTGGCCGGCGCCGTTGGCGTTCGCCGCGGTCAGCCCGTGACGCTCCAGGGCGGCGGCAACCTCCTCGGGGTCCCCGCCCAGGACGGCCGTCATGCCGGTCGGCTTGAGGGCCGCCGCGTCGGCCATCGCCCGGCCTCGCTCGCGCACCAGCACCATCGCCTGCTCGGCGCTGATCACGCCGGTTCCGGCGGCCGCGGTGATCTCGCCGACGCTGTGGCCGGCGGCCGCGCCGACCGCGTGGAACGCGTCGGACGGGTGCGAGAAGATCTCCAGCGCCGACACCAGCCCGGCGGCCACCAGCAGCGGCTGGGCGATCGCGGTGTCGCGGATCGTGTCCGCGTCGGCCTCGGTGCCGTAGTGGACGAGGTCGAGGCCGGCGCAGGCCGAGAGCCAGCGCAGCCGGTCCTCGAAGTGGGGCAGCTCGA
>DASVED010000267.1:0-12193 GCA_036380775.1 Actinomycetes bacterium | reverse complement strand
AAGGCCCGCTGCTTGGGCGGCCCCAGCCCGGGCACGGGCCTGCCGTGCTCGTCGACCACCTCGAGAGGGCCGAGGATGCGGTACTGCATGAGCGCGCTCCGGTCAGCTCAGCTCGGCGACGCCGTGGACGGCGGCTACCGCGTGACCATCATGCCGGAGAGCCGGTCGACGACCCCCTCGGCGGAACAGGCGTCCCCCGGGAAGTACGTGCCCACCAGAGTGCCCGCCCCGCGGAGCCCGGCGTACTGCTCGGTGCCTCCCACGACGACCCAGCTGCCCACGTCCGTCGAATTGCACGGCCGGACCACCGCGTCGAGACGGACGGTGAACGTGCCGGAGCCGTCATCGCAGGTGAACGTCTTGACGACGTGGAAGGTGAACGCCCTCGACCGTTCGGAGCCGGTCCCGAAGTTGAACACCTCGGTGGTCGTCCCGGAAGGGCACACCGCATCCCCAGTGGCCGTGAACGTGCCGTCCCCGCCGAACGGCGTGGGGGCCTCGATCAGCACCGGGCTGGCGCTGGCGGCCGAGGCGGGGACCGCACCGGCCCAGGTTGCGAGCAGCAACACCGGAAGGCCGAGGGCGAGAAGGGCATGGCTGCGTCGCATGACGTCTCCTAGCGTCGGCGGGCCGCTCTGCTGCGTACCCGCTGCTCCGCCAGCGTGGGCGGAGCCCCTCAACGTCCGCTCTACGCGCGACCCGAGCGCCGGCCACCGACCTGGTGCATCCCCGTCGGGAAGGCAATGGGGCGGACCTCTCTGAGCCGTTCAGTCGTCCGAAAGGCGCCGGGCGCCTCGGCCGCGATGTCGGCGTGCAGCAGCGGGAGCGCGGCATCGTCGACTGCCACGCTGATCAATGCCACCTGTCCTCGCACGCCGTCCGCGCCCGTGCAGGTGACCGGCCAGCCTCGACGACGAAGGGCAGCCGTCTCGGCTGCGCCCGACCCGTCGACGACAAGCCGGACCATCGACTGCCCGGTGGAGAACCGCTCTTCCCCGGCGATGCCGAGCAGGGTGCCGACGGCCACCCCGACCGCATAGCCCGCGACACGGACAGGGTCGTCGAGCGATGACACGACCGTCCCGAAGACAAGCGCGAAGAGAACGGCTTCCACCGCGGCGACGGCGGCGGCGCTGCGCCGGCGTCCCGCTGAAGCCACTGCCACGCGGAGGGTCCAGGCGCCCACGCTGCAGGTCGCAAGGAGGGCCAAGCCGACAGATTCGACTACATAGCGCGGGTCCACCACGGCCTCTCCGGTCCATGAACGGGTTCGACGACGTGAGGGAGCCTGCGCGTGGCTGCTGTCGGATCGCTGTCATAGGGATCTCGGACCGAGGCAGCAGCGGGTGGGCCACGCCTAAGTGACTATGGGAGGGCAGGCCTCCCGCGCCTACCGTCGTCGGCAAAGCGACGGCCTAGAGCGGGTCGCTCGGGGTTCGCGATGACGGCGGAGGTTCCGCATGCGCGCACGTTGGATCAACCGGGCTATCACGATCACCGCATTGTCGGCGGCCACGATGCTGGTCGCTGTGCCCGCCCAGGCCGAGCCGCCGCACGTGCAGGAGCAGTACCACGACGTGTTCGACGAGCTGCTTCCCGCGCCGGACGATGAGGAGCCGACGTTCTGCGGCCTGGTGGACGTGCCACTCCACGGCGACGTCCGCGGCTACTTCTCGATCAAGAACCAGGGCAACTCCGAGTACTTCTTCTTCGCCGACCGGTTCCGGGGAACGTTCACCTACACCAACCCGGAGACCGGCCTCACCTTCACGATCGAGCAGGTCGGGCAGTTTCGTGACCTGCACCTCGTGGACAACGGTGACGGAACCCTGACGATCACGGGCTTTTTCGTCGGCACCCAGCGTGTGCTCGGCGACGACGGTGAGCTACTGCTCGTCGACCACGGTCTGTCGAAGGACACGTTCGTCGTGGACCACAACGGCACGATCGATCCTGAGGACGACGAGTTCGTCGATCTGATCTCGCACGTCATCGCCGGGCCGCACGACACCGAGGGACGTGACTTCTGCGAGGACTTCCTACTGTTCACGAGCGAGTAGGCGCCACCCCGTACGAACGATTCGTGACGGGAAGATCACCGTCTGTTTACGATGCCCGCGGCGAGCCGCGGGACGTCGCGAAACAGCCCCGCCCGCCACTGTTGGCTTGGCATACTCACCCCGTCTTGATCACCTACGGAGGGGGAACTCCTTGCGCACCATCATCCGAACCGGCGCAGTGCTTGCTAGCGCGGCAGGTCTCTTCGCCGTCGGCGCGAGCCCCGCACTGGCTCACTACTGCTACAAGACGGACTCGTCGGCGAACAACGGCACCAACGGCCAGGCCTGGAGCACGGTCGAGGAGTGGATCGACGTCGTCGACGCGATCGTGAAGGACACCGCCGAGTGTGCGGCCCCGAAGGCGGCGGTCATCGCCGACCTCCAGGCACTGCCGGAGAACACTCGAGTCATGGGTCCCGGCTTCCTGGCTGGGGGCAGCCTCAAGAGCGGCAACACGCCGTCGCACATCGGGTTCACGCATGTGGAGCTGGTTCCGGAGAGCTGCCTCGCGTTCTGAGGCAATGGCAGCGGCCCCGCCTGGGTCAGGCGGGGCCGCTCGCTGTCAGGACCGCTCGGGGCCGGCGAGCTCCTCAATGTTGGCGGCCAGGTCCGGGTGCGGGAAGAAGCAGACCACCACCAGCCCCTCGTCCCCGTGCGCCACGGTGGCGTGCGGCACGCCGGTCGGCACCACGACCAGGTCGCCGGGCCCGACATCGCTGCACGTGTCGCCCTCCCAGGTCGTACCGGAGCCACTCAGCACGTAGAGGATCTCCTCGCAGTGCGGATGCACGTGTGGCGTGCGCGGGCCGGGCAGCACCCGGACCACCCGCACCGTGCTGCCGGTGCGGACGCCACCCAGCGGCGCGGCCGCCAGCGGGTCGGCGACCACGCGGCTCGGCAGCTCGGACCAGGTGAGGTCGGCGGGACGGACGACAGGCACGGCAATTCCTCTCCCGGCGCGGCCGGAGCTCAGGTCAGGGTGCGGTCGACCCCCGCGGAGTCGATGACCTCCTCGACGAGCACAGCCTGCCCGTCCCGCGCCGAGGACTCCAGCACCGACCGCACCACGGCCAGCGCCAGCACGGCCTCGCGCGCCCCGACCTCGACCGTCGCCTCGCCGCGGGCCGCGCGGGCGAACTCCTCGAGCTGCTCGCGGAACATGTCGGTGCGCGGCAGCTCGACCGCCTGGCGCTCGGACTCGCCGTAGAACTGCGAGCGCAGCCTCGACCAGTCGTCGGCGAGGTGCGACTCGTCCCAGTGGGTGAAGTCCAGGTCGTACATGAGGTTGGCCTTGGTGCCGAGCAGGTTCATCGAGTAGACACCGGGCGAGGCCCAGCCGGTGCCGACGTAGGCCAGGGGGCCGCTCTCGAACTCGAGGATCGCCATGATCGCGTCCGGCACCTCGGACTTCGTGTAGAGCTTGCGCGCGTGCGCGGTGACGCTCTTCACCGGGCCGAGCAGGAACTGCAACGTGTCCGCGTGGTGCACGCCGAGCTGGATGAAGGCGCCACCCGGGCTCTTGTCGGCGTAGTAGCGCCAGGTCTGCGGTGTGAGCTCCAGACCGCGCTCGTTGGAGAAGTTGGCCTCGGCAAGCGAGATGTCACCGATCCGGCCGTCCTCCAACCAGCGCTTCATCTCGCGGTGGCCGGACAGCCGCCGCGAGCTGTGGCCGACCGCGAACACACCGCCGGTGTCAGCGACCGCAGCCGCGATCCGGTTTGCGTCCTCGAGGGTGTGGGCGATCGGCTTGTCGGTGTAGACCGCCTTGCCGGCCTCGAGCGCCTGGATGATGACGTCCTTGTGGGTGTCGTTCGGCGTCGTGATGATCACGCCTTCGACAGCGGGGTCGGCGAGCAGCTCCTCGTAGGACGAGGCGGTGCGCTCGATCCCGAACTCCTCGGCGAAGGCGCTCCGCTTGGCCTCGTCCCGGCTGAAGCAGCTGGAGAGCTCGATCACGTCGCCGCGTTGAGCTCCGCGAGCCAGCACGCGGGCCCACCGGCCGAGACCTACCGGGGCAAGCCGAACCTTGTCTGTCATGCGTTCTCCTCGTTGTCGGAGCGGTCTCGTGTTGTCGTGCCGGCACGGATGTCTCTCGCGCGAAAGACGTGCTCCACCAGCTCGAGCACCCCGTCGGCGACGGTGTCGGCGAAGGTCTTCGCCCGGTCGGGCGTCGCCCAGGTGGGGTTGCCGTACCACCCGTCCTCGGCCAGCTCGGACACGTCAGTGATGAAGCCGTAGACCTCGTGCGACCGGCGCATCAGGTCCATCTCCTCGGCGCCGGCCGGCCGGGTCGGCTCGCCGGCGCGCTCGACCTTGGCGAGGTCCGGGTCGAGCGCCATCACGGCGAGCGTCTCGATGCCACCGCCGTGGGTGAGCTCGCCGCCGTCGTCGCGATAGAGCCGCTGCGCGACGTAGCAGGCCTGCGCGGCGACGAACGTGACGCCGAGCCGGTCCTGCAGATCGGTCGCGACGGCATTCATCGAGGCGATGTTGCCCTCGTGCCAGTTGACCAGGATGACCGTGTGCACGCCCATGCCGACCAGCTCGGTGCAGATGTCGGAGAGCAGCGCCTCGAAGGTCTCGCGCCGGAGGGTGACCGTGCCGGGATGGCCCGCGTGGATCGGCGTCACGCCGTACGGCCCGAAGGGGGCGTAGACGGCGTCCAGGCGGTCGGCGACCGCGCGGGCGACGAGCTCGGCCGCCATCGTGTCGGTGCCGTTGGGCAGGTGCGGCCCGTGCTGCTCGATGCTGCCGATCGGGATCACGGCGGTGCGTGAGCGGGCCACCGCCTCGGCCGCCTCGGGACTGGTCATCGCGGACAGGTCGTAGATCATCGGGCGAACACCTCCGGTGCGACGATCACCGTGCTGCCACCTCCGGCTCGACGACGGGCTCGCGCAGCGGCTCCCCGCGGAGCAGGCGCGCGGCCTCCTCGGCCGCCTTGCGCCGCATGTCGAGCTCGGACTCCTCGGTGTACCACGCCATGTGCGGCGTCAGCAGCACGCGGTCGGCCACTGGGTCGAAGACCGACACGTCGGGCGGCTCCTGCGGATAGACGTCCAGCCCGGCCGCGGCGGGTCCCCTGGTGAGCAGCGCCTGCACCAGGGCGGGTACGTCGACCAAGGAGCCGCGCGATGTGTTGACCAGGATGCTGCCGGGGCGCATCGCTGCCAGGTGCGCCGCATCCATCAGCGGCGTGCCGTCGGGGCTGCCGGGAAGGTGCAGCGTGACGACGTCGCTGCGCTCGAGCAGCTGGTCGAAGGAGACCGGGCGAACGCCGTGGCCGGCCGGGACCTCGGCGAGCTCGTCGTGCGCGATCACGTGGAACCCGAGCCCCCGCAGCAGGTCGGCCGCGCGCCGCCCGATCCGGCCGAACCCGACAACGCCGGCGGTCAGCCGGCTCGGCAGGTGCAGCGGTCGCAGGCCGCCGACACCCCAGTCCCCGGCGCGCACGGCGGCGTCGGCCTCGCGCAGCCGGCGGAGCAGAGCGGTGACGAGCGAGACCGCGTGGAAGGCCACCGCCTCGGTGCCGTAGTCGGAGACCCTCGCCACCGCCAACCCGGCCCGGCCGGCAGCGGCGAGGTCGATGCTGTCGGTGCCGATGCCGTAGCGGACGATCCCGCGGCACCCGCCGGAGGCAAGGCGCTCGACGACGTCCGCGTCGAAGCGCGGCCGCGAGCCGGCCAGGACGACCTCCGCGCCCGCCGCGACGGCCAGCACCTCGGTGGCCGAGCCGCCGTCGCCCGCGACCATCCGGACACCGAGCGGGCCGAGCACCGCCTCCTCGACCGACAGGTCGGTGTAGCGCGTGCCCAGCACCGCCACCACCCGCTCCGTCATGGGTGGCAGCCTTCCTCAAACGATTGCGGTGGTCAAGGAGGCGTCCGGCCCGCATGAACGGGGCCGGTCCCGGGCCGCCCCTTGACACCAGCGCTGCGAACGATTGTAGTGGCCGGGTGCAGCAGAGCATCCCCCGGCCCGCGTGACGACGGTGGTGTCCGGGACCCCGCACCGTCGGTACCGGCGGTGAACGGTGCCGGGAGTCTCGACCTCGTCGTCATCGTCGCGGCGATCGCACTCGGCGCGTTCATCAAGGGCGCGACGGGCGGCGGCCTGCCGCAGATCGCCATCCCCGTCATGGCTGCCTTCCTCGGGGTGGAGCGCTCGGTCGTCGTGATGGCGATCCCCGGCGTCGTGGCCAACGGGTGGCTGGTGTGGAGCCACCGGAGCGAGGCCAAGCACACCCGGGACCTCCCGGTGATGATGGCCTGCGGTGCCGTCGGCTCGGTGATCGGGACGTTGGCGCTGAAGGGTCTGGACGGTCGCGTCCTGTCCGCGGTGCTGGCCGGGATCATCGTCGTGTACGTCGTCCTGTCGCTCACCCGGCCCGGCTTCCACTTCCCTCCGCGGGTCACCCGCATCGCATCGCCACCGGTGGGCGTGGCCGCCGGGGGGCTGCAGGGAGCGACCGGCATCTCCGGGCCGCTCCTGTCGACGTACCTGCACGGCTTCGGCATGCGGCCGCGCGCCTACGTCTTCGCGCTCGCCACCCTCTTCTTCGGCTTCGCCCTGGTGCAGACGATCGCGCTGTTCGGCGTCGGCCTCTACACCGAGAGCCGGCTGCTCGAGAGCCTGCTCGCTCTCATCCCCATCGCGATCGCGCTGCCGCTGGGCGCCCGGGCGGCGCGCCGGCTGTCCACGACGACGTTCAACCGCGCAGTGCTCGTCCTGCTCCTCGCCTCCGCGGTCGCGCTGGTGCACGAGGCAGTGAGCGGCTGATGACGCAGGACAAGGTCGAGGCCGTCGTCAGCAACTGGTACCCGCGGTTCCTCGCCAACGGCATCGACTGGTTCGACCTGCAGCGCACGCTGGACGGTGTGGACGGCTGGGCCACGTGGGCGCCGGCCTGGACCGAGTCGGCCGACGCCTACGAGCGGCTGGGTCGGGAGGCTCTGGCGGCCGGACACCGGGTCACAGCGGGCGAGCACCTGCGCCGCAGCGCGCTCACGCTGCAGTTCGCGCAGTTCGTGCTGACGGAGGACCCAGGACTCCGGCGCGCACTGCAGGAGCGGATGGTCCGGACGTACGGAGAGGCGGCGCCGCTGCTCGACCCCCCGGCACACCGGGTCGAGATCCCCTACGGCGACGGCCGGAGCGTGGTCGGCTACCTGCGGCGGCCAGCTGGTGACGGCGCGCCCGATGATCTGCCGGGGGTCGTCGTCCTGGTGCCGGGGCTCGAGTCGACGAAGGAGCAGTTCAGCACCTACGAGCCGTACTTCCTCCGCCGCGGTGCGGCCACGCTGTCGATCGAGGGACCGGGGCAGGGCGAGGGTGGTTTCACCGTGCCGTTCCGTGACGCGACGTACGCGCAGGCGATGGCTGCGGTCTGGGCCGCGCTGGAAGCCACGGAGCACGGGGTCGACGGCGTCAACCCGCAGCGCGTCGTCGTGGTCGGGACGAGCTTCGGCGGCTACCTCGCGCTCCGGCACGCGTCGGTGCTTCCCGGCCTGCGCGGCGTCGTCGACATCGCCGGGCCCTATGACCTGCGCGCGTTCGACGAGCTGCAGGGCGTGACCCGGGACGGGTTCCGTGACTTCGTCGGCGCCACGTCCGACGAGGAGGCGCTGGCCCTGCTCTCGGACGTCAGCCTCGAGGGAGTGCTCGACGGGTTGCCGGGGCCCGTGCTGGTCGTGCACGGTGAGCAGGACCGGATCATCGCGGTGAGCCACGCGCACCGGGTTGCTGCCGACCTCGGTGACCGGGCCACCGTACGGCTGGAGCCGACGGGCAACCACTCGTGCAACAACCTGGCCGTCGTGGTGCGGCCCGCAGTGGCGGACTGGGTCTGCGACATGCTTGGCCGACCGGAGGAGGCACGGTGAGCGAGGACCGCACGGGTGTGCGAACCGTCGGGCAGCACGACCTCGGTGGTTTCGGCGACGGCATGCAAGTGCTCCGCGAGGGCAACGCGCTCTACGTCGGGCACTTCGGGCCCAGCGGCGCCGGCACCTCGATCCTGGACGCGTCGGTGCCGTCCGACCTGCGGCTCGTCCGGCAGTGGATGTCGCCGCCGGGCAGCCACACCCACAAGGTCCAGGTGGCCGACGGCTTGCTGCTCGTCAACCACGAGCAGTTCCGCGGTGGTGACCCCTTCAGTGCGGGCATGGCGGTGTACGACCTGGCCGACCCGTTCGATCCCCGGCAGGTGGGCTGGTTCGACTCCACCGGCAGGGGCGTGCACCGGATCGTCTGGACCGGTGGGCGCTACGCATACGTCTCGGCGATCCCGGAGGGGATGAACGACCGGATCTGGGTCGTGGTCGACATGAGCGACCCGCGCAACCCGGTCGAGGCCGGGCGGTGGTGGTGGCCGGGGCAGTACGACGGCGAGCAACCCAGCTGGCCGGAAGGCAAGCGGTTCGCCGCGCACCACGCCCTGGTCGACGGCGACCGCGCCTACCTCGGCTACGGCGACGCGGGCCTGGTGGTTCTCGACATCTCCGACGTCGCGAAACCGACCCAGCTCGCGAACCTCACCTGGGAGAACGTCGGCGACACGCACACCTGCCTGCCGCTGCCGGGTCGCGACCTGCTGGTCGTCACCGACGAAGTCGTGACGGAAGGCCGGGCCGGCGAGCCGCACGACATCCGCGTCGTGGACGTGTCCGACGACACCGACCCCCGCGTCGTCAGTGTGTGCCCGGCACCGCCGGACGAGTTCTACGATCACGGGCTGCGTTTCGGGCCGCACAACCTGCATGAGAACCGGCCCGGCAGCTACCGCAGCGCGTCGCTGGTGTTCGCGACGTGGTTCAACGGCGGCCTGCGGGTCTACGACCTCCGTGACCCCGAGCATCCAATCGAGGTGGCCCACTGGGTGCCCGATACGCCTCCCGGCCAAGCCGCCCCGCAGATCAACGATCTGTTCGTCGGAGCTGACCTGGACATCTGGGTGACCGACCGGGTCAACGGCGGCGTCTACTCCCTCGCCCCCGAGGACGAGCTGGCCGCACTGATGACGGAGCGTGCGCTGTGAGCGGTCCGTCACCGGTGCAGACCATCGACGTGCACGCGCACTGTGTCCCCGGCGACGTGCTCGACGCGCTGCGCGCCGACAGTGGGCGGTACGGCATCGAGGTGACCGAGCAGGAGGGCCGCTCCGCGGTGCTCATCGCCGGTCGCGTGCAGACCCGGCCGATGTTCCCCGCACTGCTCGACCTGCCGCGCCGGCTCGCCGCCATGGACGCGGCCGGTGTCGACGTGCAGGTGCTCTCGAGCTGGATCGACCTTACCGCGTACGCGCTCGTCGGCGAGGTCGGCTCGCGCTACGCACGGATGTTCAACGAGGCCCTCGCCGCCACCGTGAGCGATGCGCCCGACCGGTTCCGGGCACTGGCCACCGTGCCGTTGCAGTCGCCGGACCGCGCGGCGGCCGAGCTGCGTCACGCGGTGTCGGTCCTCGGCCTGGTCGGCGCCGAGATCGCCACGACGGTCGACGGGCGCGAGCTGGACGACCCAGCCCTGGCGCCCTTCTGGTCGGCGGCCGAGGAGCTGCGGGCCGTCATCGTCGTGCACCCCTATGCGTCCCTCGCCGGCCGCAACGTCACCCGCTACAACCTGAACAACCTGATCGGCAACCCGGCCGAGACGACGATCGCGCTGGGCCACCTGGTGATGGGCGGGGTGCTCGAACGGCACCCGGCGCTGCGCATCGTGCTGGTGCACGGCGGCGGCTTCGCGCCGTACCAGGTCGGCCGGTGGGACCGTGGCTACCACGCGAAGGCCGACGGCGCCGAGGTCAACCTCACCAGGCCGCCGAGCGACTGGCTGCGCCAGCTGTACTTCGACACGGTCCTGCACTCCCCGGCGTCGCTGCGCTTCCTCGTCGACGTCGTCGGTGTCGAGCACGTCGTGCTGGGCAGCGACTACCCGTTCCGGATGGGCGAGCCCGACCCGGTGGCGACCGTGCGCGCGGTGGACGGACTCGACGGCAAGGACCTCGACCGGGTGCTCCACGGGAACCTCGCGACGCTCCTGGAGGAGGTACGCAGGTGAGGTGGAGGTGACAGCCCGCTCGGACGTCGAGGCACCCGTCTCCTTCACGGTCAACGGGTCGGAGACGACTGTCGCAGCAGCGCCGGACACGCCGCTGCTGCACGTGCTGCGCACCCACCTGGGACTGGCCGGCCCGCGGTTCGGCTGCGGGGTCGGGCTCTGCGGCGCCTGCTTCGTCCTGCTCGAGGGCACGGCGGCCCCTGCCTGTGACACACCGCTGTGGTCGGTCGAGGGGAAGTCGGTGGTGACCGTCGAGGGGCTCTCCGACGGCGAGACGCTGCACCCGCTCCAGCAAGCCTTTCTGGACGGGCAGGCGGCGCAGTGCGCGTTCTGCGTCTCGGGCGTGCTCGTCAGCGCCGCCGGCCTGCTGGCTGCGCACCCGCAGCCGACGGAGGGACAGGTCGTCGAGGCGCTCGATCGCAACCTCTGCCGGTGCGGGGTGCAGCGCCGGATGGTCCGGGCCGTGCTCAAGGCGGCCGGCCGGTGAACCCGCCGGACCCTCCGCGCGACCACGACGTCATCACGCCGAAGCACGTGCGCGCCAACCCACGGCTGTCGACGTGGGTACGGGTCGACGGTGACGGCACGATTCACGTGCAGTGCGGGAAGGTCGAGCTCGGCCAGGGCATCCTCACCGCGCTCACCCAGATCGCCGCCGACGAGCTGGACACCGACCCCACACGGGTGCTGGTCCACGGGGCCACGACTGCGGGCGGCCCGGACGAGGGACCCACGGCCGGCAGCATGTCGGTGGCGGACTCGGGGGAGGCAGTGCGCGCCGCGTGCGCGCACGCCCGGTCACTGTTCGTCACGGCTGCTGCCCGGCGCTTCGGTGTCGAGCCGGCGGACGTGGACGCGCGGGACGGAGGGTTCGGCCCGCGCGACGGCGAGGGCTCGGTCTCCTACGGCGACCTCGCCCCGGACGTGGACCTCGAGGTCGACATCGACGTGACGGTGCCGGCGCACAAGGCAGGCGAGGCCGCGATGACGGGCTCGTCGATGCCGCGGGTCGACCTGCCGGACAAGGTGCGGGGACGGGCCCGCTTCATCCAGGACATCGTCCTGCCCGGACAGCTGTGGGGCCAGGTCGTGCGCCCACCGTCGCCGGCGGCGGTGCTGGTCGACGTCGTGACGGGGCCGGTCGAGGCGCGACCCGGTGTGGCCGCCGTCGTCCGCGACGGGTCGTTCCTCGGTGTGGTGGCTGACGACGAGCATCGTGCCGACCTGGCCGCCGAGGCCCTTCGCGCTGCCGCTGCGTGGCAGGAGTCCGCGTCGCTGCCTGACGAGGGCGACCTGACGACGTACCTGCGGGACGGACCGGTGACGACCTTCGACGCCGACGTCTCCGGCGACTCGGACGACGTGCCGCCGACGGTGCGGCAGCTGTCCGCGACGTACACGCGGCCGTTCCTCGCGCACGCGTCGATGTCGCCGAGCTGCGGGATGGCGCAATGGTCGGACGCGGGAACCGACGTGCATGTCTGGAGCCACACGCAGAACGTGTTCGGGCTGCAAAAGGCGATCGCTGCCGCGCTGGACCTGGAGGCCGCCGCCGTGACCGTCGAGCATGCAGAGGGCGCGGGCGCCTACGGGCACAACGGCGCCGACGACGCCGCGTTCGACGCGGTGCTGCTCGCGCGCGCGGTGCCCGGCCGGCCGGTGCACGTGCGGTGGCGGCGGGCCGACGAGCTGTCCTGGGCGCCGTTCGGTTCGCCGATGGCGGTCGACGTGATGGTCGGGCTGTCGGCCGAGGGCCGGCTGATGTGCTGGGAGTCCGATGTCTGGAGCCAGGGCCACACGTCGCGACCGGGCTTCGCCGGTTCACCGGGCCTGCTCGCCTACAGCCATCTGGAGCACGGTGAGAAGCTGCCCGACCCGGTCGACCCACCGGCCGAGCGCGGCGGCGGCAGCACGCGCAACGCAGTGCCCGGCTACGCGGTGCCGGTACGGAAGGTCCGCGGACACCGGCGCCACGACGTGGCGTTGCGGTCGTCGTCCCTGCGTACCCTGGGCGCCTTCGGCAACGTCTTCGCGATCGAGTCGATGATGGACGAGGCAGCCGAGTGCGCCGGCGCCGA
>DASVED010000266.1:0-4933 GCA_036380775.1 Actinomycetes bacterium | reverse complement strand
GCAGTCGCCGCAGCTGTTCAAGCAGCTGCTGATGGTCGCCGGCATGGAGCGCTACTTCCAGATCGCCCGCTGCTACCGCGACGAGGACTTCCGCGCGGACCGGCAGCCGGAGTTCACCCAGCTGGACATCGAGATGAGCTTCGTCGACCAGGACGACGTCCTCGAGCTCGGCGAGGCGGTGATGAGCGCATTGTGGCGGCTGATCGGCCACGAGATCCCGCTGCCCATCCCGCGGATGACGTACGCGGAGGCGATGACCCGCTTCGGCAGCGACAAGCCGGACCTGCGGTTCGGCCAGGAGCTCGTCGACTCCACCGCCTACTTCTCCGACACACCGTTCCGCGTGTTCCAGGCTCCCTACGTCGGAGCCGTCGTGATGCCGGGCGGCGCATCGCAGTCACGCAAGGAGCTCGACGGCTGGCAGGACTGGGCGAAGGCCCGGGGCGCGCGCGGCCTCGCGTACGTCCTGATCGGCGAGGACGGCGAGATGGGCGGCCCGGCGGCGAAGAACATCTCGGACGGCGAGCGGGCGGGGCTCGCCGCGCACGTGGGTGCGTCTCTCGGTGACGCGGTGTTCTTCGGTGCCGGCGAGCCCGCCGCCACGAGGTCGCTGCTTGGCGCGGCCCGGCTCGAGATCGGGCGCAGGTGCGCGCTGATCGACGAGTCGGAGTGGTCCTTCCTCTGGGTGGTCGACGCGCCGCTGTTCGAGCCCAGCTCGGCCGCCCGAGCCAGCGGTGACGTGGCCGTCGGAGCAGGCGCGTGGACGGCAGTGCACCACGCCTTCACCTCGCCGCGACCCGAGTGGGTCGACACCTTCCAGGACGACCCCGAGCACGCCCTGGCCTACGCCTACGACCTCGTCTGCAACGGGAACGAGATCGGCGGCGGCTCGATCCGTATCCACCGCCGCGACGTGCAGCAGCGCGTGTTCGAGGTCATGGGTCTCTCGGCGGACGAGGCGCAGGAGAAGTTCGGGTTCCTGCTCGACGCCTTCAGCTACGGCGCCCCGCCGCACGGCGGCATCGCCTTCGGCTGGGACCGGATCAGCGCCCTGCTCGCCGGCACCGACTCGATCCGGGACGTCATCGCGTTCCCGAAGAGCGGCGGCGGCTACGACCCGCTCACCGCGGCGCCGGCACCGATCACCCCCGAGCAGCGCAGGGAGGCCGGGGTCGACGCGGTGCCGCAGACGGCCAAGCCTGGCGAGCCACCCAACCCGGTCCGTTCCTGACGGCTACCGCCGCTCGACGAGCCGCCCGCTGGTGAGCTCGTGCGCGCAGGCGAAGCCGAGCCGGCGGTAGACCCGGCGTGCGTCGTCGTTGTCGCTGTACATCCCGAGCGTCACGACGTCGCTGCCGGCGTCGAGCAGCCGCCGGGTCAGCCAGGCCGTGACCGCCGCGCCCAGTCCGTTGCCGCGGTGGTCGCCGTGAGTGACGATCGACGCGAGGTGCGGCACCCCGGGTCGGCGCTCGGTGTGCGCCGCGGCCGCGACGAGCGAGCCGGCGTGGTCCCGGACGCCGCACCAGCCCAGGACACCGGGGTCGCCGGGTGCCACGTCGGCGCGAGGGCTCCATCCGGCGAGCAGCGCGGCCACCTCGCCCAGGTCGCCGTCGGCGAGCGGCCGGACGTCCGGCTCGCGCGCCTGCACGGGCGGCGGGTGCGTGGTGGAGTACCACTCCCAGTCGTTGCGCGGATCCAGTGAGTACGGAGGGGGAAGCAGCCGGTCCGCATCCCGGGGCAGGCTGACCGACCCGATGTCGACCGCGCCGCCCTCCAGGGCCGCGACGAGCAGGTCGACCGCTGCCTGGTGCGGCCCGAGCGCGACCAGGTGTCCACGGCCGGCCACCCGGCGCGACGGCAGCACCCAGCCGACGGCGCCGTCCTCCGCGGCGAACGTCGCGGTCACGCGTTCCGGATCGGCCTCGGCCGCGACGTACGGGTCGTTGTCCGCCAGGGTCAGCAGCTCCGCGACACCGGCCAGCCGACGAACCGTCACGGCTGGACCGGTGCGGCGGCCGGGTCGTCGGCTGGCCGGGGATGCGGCAGCGGGAGTGGCTCAACGTGCTCGCGCAGTCCGATCCGGTCGTGCACGCGCCGCAGCCAGTCGGGAGCCCACCAGTTCCGGTCACCCAGCAGAGTCATCGTCGCGGGCACCAGCAGGCAGCGCACGATCGTCGCGTCGACCGCCACCGCGGTGGCCAGCGCGACGCCCATCTGCTTGATGCCGAGCAGCTTCCCGGCGGCGAAGCCGAGGAACACGATGAAGATGAGCAGGGCGGCCGAGGTGATGATGCGGCCGCTGCGCTGCAGCCCGATCTCGACCGCCTTGTCGTTCGACATCCCGGAGTCGTAGAGCTCCTTGATCCGCGAGAGCAGGAACACCTCGTAGTCCATCGAGAGGCCGAAGGCGAAGGCGAAGACGATGACGGGGACCCACGTCTCCAGCCCCCCGGACGGGGTGAAGCCGAGCAGGTCCGAGCCGTACCCCTCCTGGAAGACCAGGACGAGGACCCCGAAGGTCGCGCCGAGCGACAGCGTGTTCATCACGAGCGCCTTCACCGGGACGAGCACCGACCCGGTCATCAGGAACAGCAGCACGAAGGTGCCGAGGCCGAGCACCAGGGCGGCACCGGGCAGGCCGTCCTTGACGACGTCCTGGAAGTCCAGGAGCACGGCCGCGTCACCTGTGACCCAGGTGCGGAAGTCGGGCCGCTCGTCGCGCAGCGCCCGGACCAGGTCCTTGGCTCGTTGGCCCTGGCTCTCGCCGTGCGGTGTCAGCTCCATGCTCGACCAGCCGTTGCGGCGCTGCGTTACCTCGCCGACCCGCTCCACCTGAGGCAGGTCACCGACCGTGCCGACGTACGACTGGAGCCGCTCGGCCGGCACGCGCGCGAGGACGATCACCGGCTCGGTCGCCTCGGTGGCCGGGAACAGCTCGGCGGTGCGGTCGGCGAACTGCCGGCTCTCGAAGCTCTCGGGCAGCAGGTCCGCGCCGCCGTTGCGGAAGTTCGCGTGCAGGAACGGCGCCCCTGCGGCGAGCAGCAGCGCCGAGAGCAGGACCGTCACGAGCAGCGCGCGGCGCTGGGTGGCGCGGGCCAGCCGGGCGAAGAAGCCGTCGTCACTGACCCTGGTCGTCGGGGCGGTGACCCGGCGCTGGAACAGCGACAGCAGGGCAGGGGTCAGCGTCAGCCCCGCGGCGAGGGCCACGACCACGACACTGACGCCGGCCGCCCCGAGCGCCCGGAAGATCGGGTCGTCGAAGACGAACAGGCCGCACAGCGAGGTCGCCACCGTCAGCGCGGAGAACGAGATGGTCCGTCCGGCCGTGGACATCGCGACGGCGACCGCGTCGTCCGGCCCGCGGCCGAGGCCCCGCTCCTCGCGGTAGCGCGCAACGATCAGCAGCGCGTAGTCGATCGAGAGGCCGAGGCCCATCACGGTCGTGACGGACGGCACCGACGGGTCGAGGTCGAGCAGGAAGGACAGCCCGTAGAGCGTGCCCAGTCCGCCCGCGATCGACGCGAGGGCGCCGAGGAACGGGATGCCGGCCGCGACCAGGCCGCCGAACAGGAACACCATCACCACCAGCGTGATGGGGAGCGCCACGAACTCGCCGAGCTCGGTGTCCCGCTGGGACTGCTCGGCCAGCTCGTCCTCGAGCAGGAGGTCGCCGCCGACCAGCACGTCGAGCCCGCCGCCGGCCATCGCCCGGAGGCGTTCGGTGCTGGTGTCGACGGCATGGTCCCAGCGCGGTCCGTCGAGGTCCTTCTCGATGTCGACGACGAGCAGGGCCGCCCGACGGTCGGCCGTGACGAGACCGAGCTGCGGTGGCGCGGTGAGGGGGTCGACGACCCGGCCGACGCCGTCGACGCTGCCGATCTCCGCCGCCGCCTCGCTGACCCGGCGCGCCGGCGCCGTGCCGCTCGCGAGCGGCCGGTCGGACTCGACGAGCGCGAGGATCCGCGGTCCGAACTCGGCCGACTCGGAGAGCCGGTCGTAGCCGGCGAAGCTCTCGATGGTGGTGCCGCTGTAGTCGGTCCCGAGCCGCCCGAAGACCTGGACGCCGAGCACGATCCCGCCGACGAACGCCGCCAGCCAGGCCAGCGCGACCACGCGCCGGTGGCGGACGCAGAAGCGACCGAGAGCTGACAGCACTGGCCCATTGTTACGGTCGGGCCGTGGACCTGTTCGAGGATGCCGTGGAGTCGCGCGGGGACGCCGGCAAGCCGCTGGCCGTCCGGATGCGCCCCCGCACGCTCGACGAGGTGGTCGGCCAGGACCACCTGCTCGTCCCCGGCTCGCCGCTGCGGCGGCTGGTGGCCGGCGAGGGCGGCGTCGCCGGACCGGCGTCGCTGATCCTGTGGGGTCCGCCCGGGACCGGGAAGACGACGCTGGCCTACCTCGTGTCGTCGGCGACCGGCCGGACGTTCACCGAGCTGTCGGCCGTCAACGCGGGCGTGAAGGAGGTGCGGGGCATCGTCGAGACCGCTCGGCGGGAGAGCGGGATGACCGGCCGCGAGACGGTGCTGTTCATCGACGAGGTCCACCGGTTCTCCAAGACCCAGCAGGACGCGCTGCTGCCGGCGGTCGAGACCCGGTGGGTGACCTTGATCGCGGCGACGACCGAGAACCCGCACTTCTCGGTGGTGTCGCCGCTGCTGTCGCGGTCGCTGCTGCTGACCCTCGCGCCGCTCGACGAGACGGGCGTGGAGGAGGTCGTACGTCGTGCCGTGACCGAGGACCGCGGCCTGGGGGGCGCCGTCGAGGTGTCCGACGAGGCGATGGCCCACCTGCTGCGGGTGGCCGGCGGCGACGCCCGCCGGGCCCTCACCGCCCTCGAGGCGGGTGCCGGGGCGGTGCTGGGGACGGGCTCCTCGGTGCTGGACGTCTCGACGCTGGAGGCGGCCGTCGACCGGGCCGCGCTGCGCTACGA
>DASVED010000265.1:0-2370 GCA_036380775.1 Actinomycetes bacterium | reverse complement strand
ACCTCCGTGCTCACGGCGACGGCCGGCGCGGCATGAGCGCCGAGACCGTCAAGGCGGCCGAGGCGACGCCGGAGCTCGAGCAGCCCTACCGCGAGCTGGGGCTGCGCGACGAGGAGTACGCGCGGATCCGCGAGATCCTCGGTCGCCGCCCGACATCGTCCGAGCTGGCGATGTACTCGGTGATGTGGAGCGAGCACTGCTCGTACAAGTCCTCGAAGGTCCATCTGCGGCAGTTCAGTCGGACGGCATCGGAAGGCTCCGTTGGATCCTCAGCGATGCTCGTGGGCATCGGCGAGAACGCTGGCGTCGTGGACATCGGTGCCGGCTGGGCGGTGACCTTCAAGGTCGAGTCGCACAACCACCCGTCGTACGTGGAGCCGTACCAAGGTGCGGCCACCGGGGTCGGCGGCATCGTGCGCGACATCATGTCGATGGGGGCGCGACCGGTCGCGGTGATGGACCCGCTGCGGTTCGGCCCGGCCGACGCCGAGGACACCCGCCGGGTGCTGCCGGGCGTCGTCGCCGGGATCGGGGGCTACGGCAACTGCCTGGGGCTGCCCAACATCGGCGGCGAGGTCGTCTTCGACCCGTCGTACGCCGGCAACCCCCTCGTCAACGCGCTTTGCGTCGGGGTGATGCGGCACGAGCAGATCAAGCTGGCGCACGCGTCCGGCACCGGCAACCTCGTGGTGCTGTTCGGCGCCGCCACGGGTGGTGACGGCATCGGGGGCGTCTCGGTGCTGGCGTCGGAGACGTTCGACGACACCCAGCCCGCCAAGAGGCCCGCGGTGCAGGTCGGTGACCCGTTCATGGAGAAGGTGCTCATCGAGTGCTGCCTCGAGGTGTTCGAGGCCGATCTGGTCGTCGGCATCCAGGACCTCGGCGGCGCGGGGCTGTCCTGCGCGACCTCCGAGCTGGCGTCGAACGGCGACGGCGGCATGCGGGTCTGGCTGGACCGGGTGCCGCTGCGCGACTCGTCGCTGCGCCCCGAGGAGATCCTGATGAGCGAGTCGCAGGAGCGGATGTGCGCCGTCGTCGAGCCGACCAACCTCGACGCGTTCCTGGCGATCTGCGACCGGTGGGACGTGCTGGCGACGGTGATCGGCGAGGTCGACGACAGCGGCCGGCTCACCGTCGAGTGGCACGGCGAGACCATCGTCGACGTACCGCCGAGGACCGTCGCCCACGAGGGGCCGGTCTACGAGCGGCCGTTCGCCCGGCCGTCCTGGCAGGACGCGCTGCAGGCCGCCACGCCGTCGTCGCTGCCGCGGCAGTCGACCGGCGACGAGCTGCGCGCGACGCTGCTGACGATGGTCGCGGCGCCGAACCTGGCATCGAAGTCGTGGGTGACCGACCAGTACGACCGCTACGTGCTGGGCAACACCGTGCTCGCCCAGCCCGAGGACGCCGGGGTGATCCGGGTCGACGACTCGACCCACCTCGGCGTGGCGCTGGCGACCGACGGCAACGGCCGGTTCACCAAGCTCGATCCGTACGCCGGTGCGCAGCTGGCGCTGTCCGAGGCCTACCGCAACGTCGCCGTCAGCGGTGCCCGGCCGCTGGCCGTCACGGACTGCCTGAACTTCGGCTCGCCCGAGGACCCGGACGTGATGTGGCAGTTCGCCGAGGCGACCCGCGGGCTGGCCGACGCGTGTCTCGAGCTCGGCGTGCCGGTCACCGGCGGGAACGTCAGCTTCTACAACCAGACCGGTGACGTCGCGATCAACCCGACGCCGGTGGTCGGTGTGCTCGGTGTCGTCGACGACGTGCGCCGCCGGGTGCCGATCGGGTTCGCAGCTGCCGACGATGTCGTGGTGCTGCTCGGCGAGACCCGGGACGAGCTCGGCGGCTCGGAATGGGCGCACCACGTGCACGGCCACCTCGGCGGGCTGCCGCCGGCCGTCGACCTGGCCGCCGAGAAGGCGCTGGGGTCGCTGATGGTGGCCGCTGCCTCCGACGGGCTGGTGTCCGCCGCGCACGACGTCTCCGACGGCGGCCTGGCCCAGACACTGGTCGAGATGGTGCTGCGTCGCGGCGTCGGGGCGACGGTGTCGCTCGATGCGGTCGCGGGTGGCGACGCATTCGTCGCCCTGTTCGCCGAGTCGGTCGCCCGGGCGGTGGTGGCAGTGCCCCCCGACCGGGTCGGGGACCTCGAGTCAGCTGCGGCGACGTACGGCGTGCCGGTGACCCGCCTGGGCACCACCGGCGGCGAGTTGCTCTCCGTCGACGGGCTGTTCGACCTACCGCTGCACGAGCTGCGGACTGCCCACGCGGCCACCCTTCCCGCCCTCTTCGGCTGACCACCCCCGTCCGCACCAACCCCCTTTGGCGGTGATCATGCAGTTGTGGTTGGCAACCACAACTGCATGA
>DASVED010000264.1:0-13000 GCA_036380775.1 Actinomycetes bacterium | reverse complement strand
ACCGGTGCCGGTGCGCTCCTTGACCGCACCGACCAGGAAGAACAGCAGACCGGTGATGAGGCCGTGCGCGATGTTGCCGATCAGCGCGGCCTGGATGCCGGTGACCGTGAGCGTGGCGATGCCGAGCAGCACGAAGCCCATGTGGCTCACCGAGGAGAACGCGACCAGGCGCTTGAGGTCGGTCTGGGCGAGGCAGGCAAGCGAGCCGTAGACGATGCCGACGACGGCCAGCGCGCCGAGATACGGCGCCACCTCCTCGGCCCCCTCGGGGACGACCGGCAGCGCGATGCGCACGAACCCGTAGGTGCCCATCTTCAGCAGCACCCCGGCGAGCAGGACCGATCCGACGGTCGGCGCGGCCGTGTGGGCGTCGGGCAGCCAGGTGTGCAGGGGCCACATCGGCGTCTTGACGGCGAAGCCGAGGCCGAGGGCGATGAACGCCAGCACCTGGATGCCGCGGCTCATGTCGGCGCCCTGCCGCTCGGCCAGCTCCACCATGTCGAAGGTGCCGGCGTGAGTCCCGACGAGAAGCATGCCGAGCAGCATCACGATGCTGCCGAGCAACGTGTAGAGGATGAACACGTTCGCCGCCCGCCGCCGTCCCCCGGGCACCGTGTCGTCGCCCCACTGAGCGATGACGAACCACATCGGGACGAGGACGACCTCGAAGAAGACGAAGAACAGCAGCAGGTCGAGGGCAACGAACGTGCCGAGCATGCCGACCTCGAGCAGCAGCAGGAGCCCGACGAGGGCACGCAGCCGGCCGGCCTCAGGGCGGATCCGCACCAGGTACGCCATGCAGAGCGCCGTCAGTCCCGAGGTGAGCAGCACCAGCGGTGCCGAGACACCGTCGATGCCCAGGTGGAACCGCAGCCCGAGGCTCGGCACCCACTCGACGTCGGTCGACGGTGACGTGACCGCTGCCCAGATCGAGACCGCGAACGTGGCGGTGGCGACGACCGTGCCGAACTGGGCCGCGAGCCGCTCGGAGCGACGCGGCGGCCCGACGAGCAGCAGGAGGGAGCCGGCGGCGGGCAGCGCGAGCAGGAGGGGGAGCAGCCAGTCGGTCACGAGGCGAGGGTCACCACCCCGGCGACGAGCAGCAGGACCCCGGCGAGCAGCCCGGTGAGGTAGGCCTGGACGTTGCCGGCCTGGGTCCGCGCCACCAGCGCGGCCAGCCGCCCGGCCTCCCTGCCGGTGCCACGGACGGCTCCCCCGACGACGGCCTCGTCAGCCCAGCCCACCGATCGAGTCGCCCGGCGCACCGGCCGGACCACGACCCGGTCGTAGAAGTCGTCGACGAAGAACGCGCGCTCCAATGCCGTACGCGAGCGGAGGGCCGCCGTCGGGTCGACCGCGGGGGCTCGCCGCCAGGCCCAGGCGACGGCGCCGGCACCGGCGACCACCAGGAGAACCGACAGCACGGACATGCCCAGGTGCGGCGAGAGGTCGACGCGCGGGAAGTCAGTGACCTGCGGGTCACCCGGCGACCAGGCGCCCTCCTGCCAGGACCGGGCCGACGTCCAGCGGGCCAAGGTCGAGGGACGCGTCAGGATCAGTCCCAGCAGGACCGACGGGACCGCCAGGACGACCAGGGGCCAGCGCATCGCTGCCGGCGGCTCGTGGCCGGCCACACCGCTGCGCGGCTGGTGGAAGAACGTGAGCAGCCACAGCCTCGTCACGTAGGCGGCCGTGACAGCGACGGTGAGAAGCGCCGCGACGAGGACCAGCCAACCGGCCCAGGAGGCCACCGGCCCCTCGTGCAGCGCAGCCTCCTCCGCGGCGCCGAGCACCGCCTCCTTGGAGAAGAACCCGGCGAACGGCGGCACACCGGCCAGCGCGGCGAGGCCGACCGTCGCGGTCGCGAAGGTCACCGGCATCAGCCGGCGCAGCCCGCCCATGTCCGGCATCAGGTTGGTGCCGACCGCGTGGATGACCGACCCGGCGGCGAGGAACAGCAGCGCCTTGAAGGCAGCGTGGGTGAGCAGGTGGAACCCGGCCGCTGCCGCCGACCCGACCGCGAGACCGCCGAGCATGTAGGCGAGCTGGCTCACCGTCGAGTACGCGAGCACGCGCTTGATGTCGTCCTGGGCGAGCGCGGCGAGCGCCGCACCGAGCATGGAGACGGCCGCGATCACTCCCATCACGGCCAGGGTGACCGGGGCCGCGAGGAAGACGTCGTACAGCCGGACGACGAGATAGATGCCGGCGGCGACCATGGTGGCCGCGTGGATGAGGGCGCTGATCGGCGTCGGGCCGGCCATCGCGTCGGGCAGCCAGGTGTGCAGCGGGAACTGCGCCGACTTGCCGACGACCCCGCAGAGCAGGAGCAGGGTGGCGACCGTCGCCGTGCGCTCGGACAGGTCGGCGTCCAGGACGTCGGCGATGCGGAACGAACCTGCTCCGGTCCCGAGCGCGAAGATGGCGAACAGGAAGCCGACGTCACCGAGCCGGGTGACGACGAACGCCTTGACCGCGCTGGCCCGAGAGCCCTCCTGCTCCCAGTGGTGCCCGATCAGGAAGTAGGAGCAGACGCCCATGACCTCCCAGCCCACCAGCAGCACCATCAAGTCGTCGGCGAAGACGACGAGCAGCATCGCGGCGGTGAACAGCGACACCAGGGCGGCGTACGAGGAGTAGCGGGGGTCGCCCTTGAGGTAGGCGGTCGAGTAGACCTGGACGGCCAGCGCGACCACGGCCACCGCCAGCGAGACCAGCGCGGCGAACCCGTCGACGCGCAGCGCCAGCGACATGTCGACCGACCCGGTCGGGACGGACGCCAGCCGCGCGCTCTCGACCCAGGACACCTCGGGGGGGTCCGGCCCGACGACTGCCTGCGCCGCCAGGACCAGGGCGGACAGCAGCGACAGCACCGTGCCGGTGACGGCGACCGGGACGGCTGCCCGCGGCCAGCGCGGTCCGGCGAGGAGCCCGGCGAGTGCCGCCAGGAACGGCGCGAGCAGCGCGACGTAGACGGCGGTCACGCCGCGTCCTCCGCCTCGGCCAGCTCGTCGAGGAGGTCGAGCTGGGCCGTCTGACGGTTCCGGAACACCAGCAGGATGATGGCGAGCCCGAGACCGACCTCGGCGGCGGCGATCGTGATGACGAACAGCGTGAACACCTGGCCGGCCAGCAGCTCGTCGCGCAGCCACACGTCGAACGCGACCAGGTTGATGTTCACGGCGTTGAGCATCAGCTCGACCGCCATCAGGACGAGGATCGCGTTGCGACGTGCGAGCACGCCGTAGACGCCGATGGAGAACAGCAGACCGGCGAGCAGGACCGGCATCAGCAGCGGCATCAGCGCGCGCCCTCGGGAGAGCCCCCGTCGGCGCCGATGTCACGGCGGGACAGGACGATCGCGCCCACCAACGCCGCGAGCAGGAGCACCGACAGCGCCTCGAACGGAAGGACCCAGCCGCGGAAGATGGCGCTGCCCGCCTCGGTGGACGAGCCGCCGACGTCGTCCGACCCGAGCACGATGTCCTCACCGGCGAAGCTGTCGATGGAGGCAACCACCACCACTCCGGCGAGGCCGAGAGCGACCACCGCGGCCACCGCCCTCTGCAGGGGCGGGGCGTCGAGGTCGGTCGAGGCGCCGATCGGCGCCCTCGTGAGCATCAGGCCGAACAGCAGCAGCACGACCACCGCGCCGACGTAGATCAGCACCTGCACCCACGCGACGAACTCGGCCGAGAGCAGCAGGTAGCACCCGGCCACCGAGCCGAGGCAGACCACCAGCCACAGGGCGGCGTGCACCATCTGGTGCGTCGTGACCACCAGCAGCCCCGAGCCGAGCGCGACGAGCCCGAGCAGGCCGAACAGCACCTCCAGCAGGGTCACCGGTCACCGTTCCCGAGATCGGGGTCGGGCTCGTCGGGGCGGTAGACCACCGATCCCAGCTCACGCCGCCCGGTCGGGGCCTCCTCGGCCACGGGCTCCGGCGGGGCAGCCGGCTCGTCGAGAACCGGCGGCTCGACGTCCGCAGGCTCCGCTGTCGGAGCCGCCCGCTCCCTGCGCGCCGGGCGGCCCTCGGCCGGCGGCGCGAGCGCCGCGGCGGCCGCGTCGAGCTCCTTCGGGCGTACGCCGTGGTGGTCATGCGCGGGCGGCGGCGGGACGGTCTGCATCCACTGCCCGAGCCGTTCCTTGCCATGGGTCAGGTCCCGGATGTCGAGCTCGGAGTACTCGAACTCCGGTGACCAGAACAGGGCGTCGAACGGGCAGGCCTCGATGCAGATCCCGCAGTACATGCACAGGGAGAAGTCGATGTCGAAGCGGTCGAGCACGTTGCGCTGGCGCTCCCGGCCACCCGGGGGTGCCGGGATGGTCTCCTTGTGCGAGTCGATGTAGATGCACCAGTCGGGGCACTCACGGGCACAGAGCATGCAGACCGTGCAGTTCTCCTCGAGCAGCGCGATGACGCCTCGGCTGCGCGGCGGCAGCTCCGGCTTGACGTCGGGGTACTGCGCGGTCACCGACCGGCGCCCCATCGTCCGCAGTGTGACAGCGAGCCCCTTCGCGAGCCCGGCACCCGGCATCTTCACGACACGACCACCGCCACCACTCCTGTCAGGGCCAGCTGGGCCAGTGCCACCGGCACCAGGCCCTGCCAGGCCAGTCGCTGCAGCTGGTCCTCGCGCATCCGCGGGTACGCCACCCGCAGCCAGATGACCACGAAGGCGAGGACCATCGTCTTGACCAGCGTCCAGACGACGCCGACCGCGCCCCACAGCGCGTCGTCGAAGGGGCCGCGCCAGCCGCCGAGGAAGAGCACGACGGTGAGCGCCGACAGGACGACGATCCCCGCGTACTCGGCGAGCAGGAAGAGCGCGAAGCGCAGCCCGGTGTACTCCGTGTAGGCACCGAAGATGATTTCCGAGTCGGCGACCGGCATGTCGAACGGCGGCCGCTGCAGCTCGGCGAGTCCGGCGACGAAGAACACCACCGCGCCGGGCAGCTGCCAGAGCAGCCACCAGGGCTCCCACTCGGCCACGATGCCCGGCAGCGACAGGGTTCCTGCCGCCATCGCGACAGAGGCGGCGGCGAGCAGGAACGGCAGCTCGTAGGCCAGCAGCTGGGCGGCCGTGCGCAGGCCGCCGAGCAGCGAGAACTTGTTGGCGCTGGCCCAGCCCGCCATCAGCGAGCCGAGGACCCCGACACCCATCACGGCCAGGACGAAGAACAGACCGGCGTCGAGGTCGTGGCCGACCCAGCCGGGAGCGACGGGGATCGCGACGAGGACGACGAGGTAGGGGATCAGCGCCACGGCGGGGGCCAGCTTGAAGACCGTACGGTCGGCCGCCGCCGGGACGACGTCCTCCTTCTGCGCGAACTTCACCCCGTCCGCGACGAGCTGGGCCCACCCGTGGAAGCCGCCCGCGTACATCGGGCCCAGCCGGCTCTGCATGTGCGCCATCGCCTTGTGCTCGGTCTGGCCCACCAGGAGCGGGAGCACGAGGAACGCGCCGAGCACCAGCACGATGCGCAGCCCGGCCTCGAGCACCTCGGTCACTCGGGCGCCTCGTTGCCGGTCTCCGGAGCGGCGGGGAGGACCGGCCGGTCCGGGCGCGGACCCCAGACGTCGGGGTCGGGCACCCCGGGGGGTCGGTTCTTGCGCCGGCTCGGGGCGTCCCCGTCGGACTCGCCGGGCTCCTTCGCCCCGGGCCACGCCTTCGCGGCGCGCGCGGCGAGCACGAAGTCCTTGCGCAGCGGGTTCCCCTCGAAGCCGTCCGGGAGCAGCAGGGGGACCAGGTTCGGGTGTCCGTCGAAGACGATGCCGAACATCTCGAAGGTCTCCCGCTCGTGCCAGCTCGCCCCGGCGAAGACCCCCGTCACTGTCGCGAGCACCGGGTCGGGCGCCGGGACGCGGGTGCGCAGCAGCAGGTGCTCGCGGCGCGCCAGTGACCAGAGGTGGGTCACCACGTCGAAGCCCGGCTCGTCGGCGTCGTCGAGCTGGTCGACCGCGGTCAGCCAGTCGAAGTAGGTGAACTCGAGCTCGCCGCGGGCGACGGCCACCGCATCGGGCCAGGCCGCCCGGGGCACGTCCACCGTGTCCTGACCGAACGACGACTCGACCCGCCCGGCGTACCGCTGCGCCAGGCGCTGGGCCGGCGTGTCGAGATCCGGCTCGGTCACGGCGTGTCCACGGGGACCGAGGTGATCGGGCCGCGTGGCGCCCGGCGGTGGTAGCGGTCGGTCAGCGACTCGGCCGCGATCTTCTCCTGCAGCTTGAGGATGCCCTGGAGCAGGGCCTCCGGGCGCGGGGGGCAGCCGGGCACGTAGACGTCGACCGGGACGATCTGGTCGACGCCCTTGGTCACGCAGTACGAGTCCCAGTAGGGGCCGCCGGAGTTGGAGCAGGCGCCGAACGAGATGACGTACTTCGGCTCCGGCATCTGCTCGTAGAGGCGCTTCACGGCGGGCGCCATCTTGTCCGTCACGGTGCCGCTGACGACCATCAGGTCAGCCTGCCGTGGGCCCGGGGCGAACGGGATGACCCCGAGCCGGATGAAGTCGTGCCGCGACATGGACGAGGCGATGAACTCGATCGCGCAGCAGGCCAGCCCGAAGTTGAAGACCCAGAGGCTGTAGCGGCGCCCCCAGTTGAGGATCAGCCGCATCGGCTCCGGGGCGTGGCGCTGCAGGGGACCGAGGGTCGGGGGTCCGCCGGTCCGGGACGCCGGTGGCCCGACGGTCGGGGCGGGCAGGTCTACAGCCACGCCAGCACCCCCTTTCGCCAGGCGTAGAGCAGGCCGACGGCCAGGAAGCCGATGAAGACGAACATCTCGACGAGCGTGGTGGCCCCGAAGCCGGGTGCCGCGAACACGGTGGCCCACGGGAACAGGTAGATCGCGTCCACCGCGAAGATCACGTAGAGGTAGGCGAAGACGTAGTAGCGGACGTGGCTCTGGGCCCAGCCCTCGCCGACCGGGTCGACCCCGCACTCATAGGTGACGGTCTTGTCGCCCCCGGGCACGCTCGGCCGCAGGAGGCGGTTGGCCGTGAAGGCGACCGTGACGAACGCCACACCGACGAGGAAGACGAGCCCGACCAGGGCGTACCCGCCGTAGAAGCCGTCCACCCGCGCCTCCTCGATATCGCGGTCGGAGTCTAGGGGTACTAGGAACCTACGCTGACGTAACCTGGGGGTGTGCCACGAGCCAAGGACGTCCACCAGCTCGACCGGGTCATCATCCGCTTCGCCGGGGACTCCGGCGACGGCATGCAGCTGACCGGTGACCGCTTCACCACCGAGACGGCGTCCTTCGGCAACGACCTCTCGACGCTGCCGGACTTCCCCGCGGAGATCCGCGCACCTGCCGGCACCCTGCCCGGGGTCTCGGCCTTCCAACTGCATTTCGCCGACCACGACATCATGACCCCCGGCGACCGTCCCGACGTGCTCGTCGCGATGAACCCGGCGGCCCTCAAGGCCAACATCGCCGACCTCCCGCGGGGCGCGGACATCATCGTGAACACCGACGAGTTCACCAAGCGGAACCTCACCAAGGTCGGCTACGACGCCAACCCGATCGAGGACGGGTCGCTCGAGGCCTACACCGTCCATCCCATCGCGCTGACGTCCATGACCGTGGAGGCGCTGAAGGGCTACGACATCACCAAGAAGGAGGCCGAGCGGGCGAAGAACATGTTCGCCCTCGGCCTGCTGTCGTGGCTGTACAACCGGCCCACGGAGGGCACGGTGAAGTTCCTGGAGACGAAGTTCGCCCGCAACGAGGCGATCATGCGCGCCAACCTCACCGCGTTCCAGGCCGGGTGGAGCTTCGGGGAGACCACCGAGGACTTCTCGGTGTCCTACGAGGTGAAGCCCGCCAAGCTGCCCTCCGGGCGCTACCGCAACATCTCGGGGAACCTCGCGCTGTCCTACGGACTGGTGGCGGCCTCGCAGCGGTCCGGCCTGCCGCTGTTCCTCGGGTCCTACCCGATCACCCCCGCGTCCGACATCCTGCACGAGCTGAGCAAGCACAAGCGGTTCGGCGTCCGCACGTTCCAGGCCGAGGACGAGATCGCCGCGGTGGGCGCCGCGCTTGGCGCAGCGTACGGCGGTGCACTGGCCGTCACGTCGACGTCCGGGCCGGGGCTGGCCCTGAAGGCCGAGACGATCGGCCTCGCTGTCTCCTTGGAGCTGCCGCTGATCGTGGTGGACGTCCAGCGCGCCGGTCCGTCGACCGGCATGCCGACCAAGACCGAGCAGGCCGACCTGCTGCAGGCGATGTTCGGGCGAAACGGCGAGGCACCGGTTCCGATCGTCGCTCCGCGCTCCCCGTCGGACTGCTTCGACACGGCGCTCGAGGCGGCCCGGATCGCCACGACGTACCGCGTGCCGGTGATCCTGCTCTCCGACGGCTACCTGGCGAACGGCTCCGAGCCGTGGCGGGTCCCCGAGGTGGACGACCTGCCCGACCTCGGGGTGGCCTTCGCCACCGAGCACAACGGCACGGTGGACGGCGTGGAGGGCGCGCCGCCGGCCTTCCTGCCGTACGTCCGTGACCCGAAGACGCTGGCGCGCCCCTGGGCGGTGCCGGGCACGGCCGGCCTGGAGCACCGCATCGGCGGGATCGAGAAGGCGGACCGCACCGGCAACATCTCCTACGACCCGGCCAACCACGACTTCATGGTCCGGATCCGGCAGGCCAAGGTCGACGCGGTAGCCGACACCATCCCACCGCTGGAGGTGGACGACCCCTCGGGCCGGGCGCGGGTGCTCGTGCTGGGCTGGGGCTCGACGTACGGCCCGATCGGCGCCGCGTGCCGCCGGGTACGGGCCGAGGGGGCCGACGTCGCGCAGGCGCACCTGCGGCATCTCAACCCGTTCCCCGCCGACCTCGGGGACGTGCTGCGCCGCTACGAGAAGGTGCTGGTGCCCGAGATGAACCTCGGGTACGGGTTCGGCGGACAGCTGGCGATGCTGGTGCGCGCAAAGTTCCTGGTCGACGCCATCGGCTACAACCAGGTGCGCGGACTTCCGTTCAAGGCCGACGAGCTGGCCGCCGTCATCACCAACGTGAGCGAGGACCTCGCATGATTTGCCCCACGACATCGCTCGCTGCGCTCGCGATCCCGCGGGGGCCCCGATGAACGATCCGGGTGGGAGCACGTTTCCGTCCCTGTCCCTGGTGCCGAAGGCGCGAGAGAGCCAATCGGCGAAGGACTTCAAGACCGACCAGGAGGTCCGCTGGTGCCCGGGCTGCGGCGACTACGCGATCCTCGCCGCGGTCCAGTCCTTCATGCCGGAGCTGGGGCTGGCCCGGGAGAACATCGTCTTCGTCTCGGGGATCGGCTGCTCGTCTCGCTTCCCGTACTACATGGACACCTTCGGGATGCACTCGATCCACGGGCGTGCCCCGGCCATCGCCACCGGGCTCGCCGCGTCCCGGCAGGACCTCTCGGTGTGGGTCGTCACCGGTGACGGCGACGCGCTGTCCATCGGCGGCAACCACCTGATCCATGCGCTGCGGCGCAACGTGAACCTGAAGATCCTGCTGTTCAACAACCGCATCTACGGGCTCACCAAGGGGCAGTACTCCCCGACGTCCGAGCTCGGGAAGATCACCAAGTCGACGCCGCTCGGGTCGCTGGACTCCCCGTTCAACCCGGTGTCGCTGGCGCTGGGGGCGGAGGCCTCCTTCGTGGCGCGCTCGATCGACTCGGACCGCAAGCACCTCACGTCGGTGCTGCGAGCAGCCGCCGCCCACCGCGGCACCGCACTCGTCGAGATCTACCAGAACTGCAACATCTTCAACGACAACGCGTTCGAGCCTCTCAAGGACCCGGCGACCCGCGACGACTTCACCATCCGGCTCGAGCACGGGACGCCGATCACCTGGGGGGCCGAGGGCCAGTTCGGCGTCGTCCGCGACCATGACCAGTCCCTCAAGGTCGTCGAGACCGCGTCCGTCGCCCAGTCCGACCTGGTCGTCCACGACGCGCACGCCGAGGACCCCTCGCACGCCTTCGACCTGTCCCGGCTGGCGGACACCTCGCTGGCCCGCACGCCCATCGGCGTCTTCCGGGCTGTCGACCGGCCGGTCTACGACGACATGATGCGCGAGCAGCTCGAGCGCAGCCAGGACGAGGCTGGCCCGGCGGACGGGGCGGCGCTGGGCGGGCTGCTCGCGGGGTCGGACACCTGGACGGTCGGCTGACCCTCCGCAGTAGCAGCGGAGCGCCCGGGCGGTGGGTCCCGGACGGATCGGCCCAGCCCGAGGCGCCTGCGGAGCCGGATGTGGTCGACGAGTCCATCCAGAACGCACCGCCTCTGCCGAGCAGTGCCGTGCGGGAATCGCGGTGCGTGCACGTCCACCGGTGCCTCATCGAGCGTGGCCAGCGGCGCTGCGTCGCGTTGCACCGCGATTCCCGCGCACCCCAGCGGCCGTCGCAGCGCCCTAGCGGGGTGAGACGCGCAGATCGGCCGGCACGGAGTGCCCGATTGTGCGTTGACACACCAGTTCGCCGGCGTGTCTGGTGCTGCAGCGCACAGTGGATCTTCTGTGGGCCTGGCGTCAGAGCTTGTGGAGCTGGTCGTACGGCGCGGTGATGCGCACGGTGCTGTCGCCGAAGACCACGGTGACGGCGATGTCCTCCTCGACCGACACGACCCGCCCGAGCCCACACTTGTCGTGGGTCACCCGGTCCTCGAGCTGGAAGACCTTGACGGGCTTGGCGACGGGGTCGCGGAAGGGGCTGCCGGGGGGACGTTTGCGCGCTCGCGAGGTCGACACACCCCCAAGTATGCGCCGCTCGGGCCCGCAGCCCACCATCCGACGGGCCGATTCCTGCCCTCAGGCGGGCCGTCTCAGGTGCCGGGACAGCAGCAAAGTGCTTCGACACTCCTGTCGTCGGGTTGTTAGCGTGCCGAGGTGACGGACGAGCGGCGCGGTGTGGCCTACGGCGTGGCCTGCTACCTGCTCTGGGGGCTCTTCCCCTTGTACTGGCCGCTGCTCGAGCCCGCCGGTGCCGTCGAGATCCTCGCGCACCGGGTGGTCTGGTCGCTCGTGCTGGTGCTCGGCGTCCTGGCCGTACAGGGCAGCTGGGGCTGGGCTCGGTCACTGCTGCGCGACCCGGTCTCGTTCGGGCGGATGTCGGTTGCCGCCGTCCTGATCGGGGCCAACTGGACGCTCTACATCTGGGGGGTCAACAACGAGCACGTGGTCGAGACGTCGCTGGGCTACTTCATCAACCCGGTCGTCACCGTGATCATCGCGGTGCTCGTCCTGCACGAGCGGCTGCGCCCGCTGCAGTGGGTGGCCATCGGGCTCGGGGCTCTCGCCGTGGTGATCCTCACCGTCGACTACGGGCGTCCACCGTGGATCGCACTGGGCCTGGCGTTCTCCTTCGCCGCGTACGGCCTGCTCAAGAAGCAGGTCGGGACGCGGGTGGGTGCGGTGCAGTCCCTCACCGTCGAGACTGCCGTGCTGTTCCTGCCTGCCCTGGGCTTTCTGGTGCTCCTCGACGTCCGTGGCGACGGCCAGCTCGGGCACTCCGGACTCGGTCCGGGCCTGCTGCTCGCCTCCGCCGGCATAGCCACCGCCGTGCCGCTGCTGTTCTTCGCCGCGGCGGCGCGCCGGGTTCCGCTGTCGGTGCTCGGGATGCTGCAGTACCTCGCGCCGGTGCTGCAGTTCGCCACCGGCGTCCTGCTCTACGACGAGCCGATGCCCGCCTCCCGGCTGGCCGGGTTCGCGCTCGTCTGGGCGGCCCTCGTGCTGCTGAGCGCCGAGACCCTGCGCCACCGGCACCGAACCCGCCGTGACGCCGTCCGGCCCGAGGACGAGGTCCTGACGATCGCCTAGGGCCCGGTCTCCACGGACGGTCATAGGGTGGAGACGATGCATGACTTCGTGGTCGTCGCCAACCGCCTGCCGGTGGACCAGGTCGAGGAGCCGGACGGGCGGGCCACCTGGCGACCCAGCCCGGGCGGGCTCGTCGCCGCGCTGGAGCCTGTCATGCGCGCCAGCGACGGCGCCTGGGTGGGGTGGTCCGGCTCGCCCGGTCCGGCCCCCGCGCCCTTCGACGCCGACGGGATGCGACTGCTGCCGGTCGGCCTGTCGGAGGACGAGGTGGCGAGCTACTACGCCGGCTTCTCCAACGCGACGCTCTGGCCGCTCTACCACGACGTGATCGCGAGGCCGGTGTTCCACCGCCAGTGGTGGCGCGCCTACCAGCAGGTCAACGGACGCTTCGCCGAGACCGTCGCGGCGCACGCCGCGCAGGGCGCGACCGTGTGGGTGCACGACTACCAGCTCCAGCTCGTGCCCGCCCTGCTGCGCGCGGCTCGTCCCGACCTGCGGATCGGCTTCTTCAACCACATCCCGTTCCCCGGCTTCGAGATCTTCGCCCAGCTGCCGTGGCGTCGCGAGATCGTCGAAGGACTGCTCGGAGCGGACCTGGTCGGGTTCCAGCGCCAGCAGGACGTCACCAACTTCCTGCGGGCCTGCCGGCGAGCTGCCGGCCGCACCACGCGTGGCGCCTCGGTGACGGCGGACAACGGGCCGGAGGGCTCGCGGCGGGCGGTGCGCGCGGGGGTCTTCCCGATCTCGATCGACTTCGCCGGGCTCGAGGACCTGGCCCGCAGCGACGCCGTCCGGGCCCGGGCCAAGGAGATCCGGGTGGCGCTCGGTGACCCGGAGACGGTCCTGCTCGGCGTGGACCGGCTCGACTACACGAAGGGCATCCTGCACCGGCTCAAGGCGTACGACGAGCTGCTGGCCGGGCACCGGCTCGGTCCGCCGTCCGCTTCCCTGGTCCAGGTGGCGAGCCCCAGCCGCGAGCGCGTCGAGCAGTACCAGGTCCTGCGGGAGGAGGTGGAGACGACGGTCGGCCGGATCAACGGCGAGCACGCCCTGCTCGGCCACCCGGCAGTGCACTACCTGCACCACTCGTACCCACGGGACGAGATGGCGGCGCTCTACCTGGCGTCCGACGTCATGCTCGTCACCTCCCTGCGCGACGGCATGAACCTGGTCGCCAAGGAGTACGTCGC
>DASVED010000263.1:0-13341 GCA_036380775.1 Actinomycetes bacterium | reverse complement strand
GAGACGGTCAACGCCGACGCGGACCGGGTCACCCGCCTGATCACCGAGCTGCTCGACATCGCGCGGATCGACTCCGGGCGGCTCGCAGTCCGCCGGCAGGCCGTGGACCTCGAGCGCGTCGTGCGCCGCCACGTCGCCGGGATCGTGGCCGCCGGGCAGGACCCCGCGACGTTCGACGTCCAGGTCCACGGCGGCATACCGGAGATGTGGGTGGATGCCGACAAGCTGGACCAGGTCATGGCGAACCTGCTGGAAAATGCCGTGCGCCACGGCGAAGGACGGGTCACGATCGTCGTCGAGCCGGAGGGCGACGGAGCGGGCGTGACGGTCATGGACGAGGGTGAGGGCATCCCCGACGAGCAGCGAGACCGTGTGTTCACCCGGTTCTGGCGGTCCGGCCGGCGTGGTGGCACCGGGCTCGGTCTCTACATCGTGCGCGGCCTGGTCGAGGCGCACGGCGGCCGGATCGAGGTCGGCCGGGCCCCCGGCGGCGGGGCGCGGTTCCGATTCGTGCTGCCCGCCGCGACCCCGGACTTCGCCGACTAGGCGGGCAGGGGGGCGGCGGGCCGAGACCCCGGCCGCACCGACCTAGACTCGGGCGGCGCTCTTCCGCCCGATGCCCGACACTGCCCGACGAAGGCCGCTGATGTCCGCACCCAACAAGTCCTACGACCCCGTGCAGGTGACACCCTTGAACGCCGACGAGGTCGAGCGCGCGCGCGACGCGGCGTTGACCGCCATCGCCGACGCGGCCGACCTCGACGCGCTCAAGCGGGTCCGGCTCGAGCACGCCGGCGACCGGTCCGCGCTGGCGCTGGCCAACCGCGAGATCGGCTCGCTGCCCCCGGCCGCGAAGGCGGACGCCGGCAAGCGGGTCGGCCAGGCGCGCCGCGCCGTGTCCGACGCGTTGTCCGTCCGCCAGACCGAGCTCGAGCGGGAGCGCGACGAGCGGGTGCTCGTCGAGGAGGCCGTCGACGTGACGCTGCCGTGGGACCGCACGCGGCCCGGCGCGCGGCACCCGCTGAGCACGGTGGGGGAACGGGTCGCCGAGCTGTTCGTCGCCATGGGGTACGAGTGGTCCGAGGGTCCCGAGGTCGAGACCGAGTGGTACAACTTCGACGCGCTGAACCTGGGCCCGGACCATCCGGCTCGCACCACACAGGACACCTTCTGGGTCGGGAGCGCCGACTCCGGCGTCGTGCTGCGCACCCAGACCTCACCCGTCCAGATCCGCACCATGCTGCGCCGCGACCCGCCCATCTACGCCGTCTCGCCGGGCCGGGTCTACCGCACCGACGAGCTAGACGCCACGCACACCCCGGTCTTCAACCAGGTGGAGGGCCTCGTCGTCGACGAGGGCATCACGATGGCTCACCTGCGCGGAACCCTCGACCACTTCGCCGGGGCGATGTTCGGCGAGGGCACGGTCACCCGGCTACGGCCGTCCTACTTCCCCTTCACCGAGCCGAGCGCCGAGATGGACCTGCGCTGCTGGGTCTGCCACGGCGAGTCGGTCGGCAACCCCGACCGCCCGTGCCGGACCTGCTCGTCCGAGGGTTGGATCGAGTGGGGTGGCTGCGGGATGGTCAACCCGCGGGTGCTCGTCGCGTGCGGGATCGACCCCGACCGCTACTCCGGCTTCGCGTTCGGCATGGGGCTGGAGCGGACGCTCATGTCGCGGCACGGCGCCGAGGACATGCGGGACATGGTGGAGGGTGACGTGCGCTTCACCCTGCCGTTCGGGACGGAGCTCTAGTGCGGGCACAGACGAGGTCACAACGAATGCGGACGGAGCTCTAGTGCGCGCTCCCGTGTCATGGCTGCGCGAGCATGCCGACATCCCGCCCGACGTCGACGGTCGCGCGCTCGCCGAGCGGCTGATCGCCGCCGGCCTCGAGGTCGAGACCGTCGAGCGCCCCGGTCATGACATCGACGGTCCACTCCTGGTGGGCCGGGTCCAGACGTACGAGGACGAGGTGCACTCCAACGGCAAGACGGTGCGGTGGTGCACGGTCGACGTCGGTGAGCCGGCGCCTCGGGGCATCGTGTGCGGCGCGCTGAACTTCGCGGTCGGCGACCTCGTCGTAGTGGCGCTGCCGGGGGCGACGCTGCCCGGTGGGTTCCCCATCACGGCCAGGACGACGTACGGCCACGTCAGTGACGGGATGATCTGCTCGTCCCGCGAGCTCGGCGTCGGCGACGACCACACCGGCATCCTCGTCCTGTCGGCCGACGCGTCACCCGGCGACGACGCGGTCGCACTGCTCGGCCTGCGCGACGAGGTGCTCGACATCGCGGTGACGCCCGACCGGGGCTACTGCCTGTCCATCCGGGGGATCGCGCGCGAGGCGGCCACCGCCTTCGGGGTGGACTTCCACGACCCGGCCGACGTCGAGGCCCTCCCGATCGACGGCGCCGGCCACCCCGGACAGATCGCCGATCCCACGGCTGCCGACCGGCTGGTCCTGCGCACCGTCACCGGGCTGGACCCTGGTGCGCAGACCCCCACGTGGCTGCAGCGGCGGCTCCTGCTGTGCGGCATGCGTCCGGTGTCGCTCGCCGTCGACGTGACCAACTACGTGATGCTCGAGACGGGGCAGCCGCTGCACGCCTTCGACCGCTCACGGCTCACCGGTCCGATCGTCGTCCGTCGCGCCGACCCTGGGGAGCGCCTGGAGACCCTGGACCACGTCGTCCGCGACCTGGACCGCGAGGACGTGCTGATCACCGACGACACCGGTCCCGTGGGACTGGCGGGGGTGATGGGCGGCCTCACCACCGAGATCGACGCGGCGTCCACCGACCTCGTGCTCGAGGCTGCGCACTTCGGTCCGATTGCCGTGGCCCGGACGTCCCGCCGGCACAAGCTCACCAGCGAGGCCGCCAAGCGCTTCGAGCGCGGTGTCGACCCGGAGCTGGCGCCCTACGCGTCGACCCGCGCGGTCCGCCTGCTCGAGCAGCTCGGGGGCGCGGAGCACGCCGGATCGACCGAGGTGCGGCACCCGATGGCGACCCACCACGTTGCGCTGGACCCGGCGCGGCCGTCGCGCACCGCCGGCTTCGACATCCCATCGGAGGAGGTTGCGCGCCGTCTGGAGCAGGTCGGCTGTGTCGTCGAGGCTGCCCGGGAGCCCTGGACGGTCACCCCGCCGCCGTGGCGCCCGGACATCGTGGACCCAGCGGACCTCGACGAGGAGGTGATCCGGCTCGTCGGCTACGACCGGATCCCCTCGGTGCTGCCACAGGCCCCCGCCGGGCCCGGCCTCAGCGACCGGCAACGGCTGCGGCGCCGGCTGGGGAACGCGCTGGCCCACGCCGGTTACGTCGAGGCGCCGTCGTACCCGTTCGTCGGGGAGGCGGCCCTCGACGCCCTGATGCTGCCGGTGGACGACGACCGGCGTCAGGCGGTGCGGCTGGCCAACCCGCTCTCCGACGAGGAGCCGCTGCTGCGCACGACGCTGCTGCCGGGGCTGCTGGCCGCGCTGCGCCGCAACGTCGGCCGGGGCACCACGGACGTGGCGCTCTTCGAGGTCGGCAGCGTCTACCGGCCAGGCCCCGACCCGCTGCCGCCGGCCCCGCGGCCGCCGGTCGACCGCCGCCCCACTGACGACCAGGTCGCGGCGCTCGACGCAGCGCTGCCCGCCCAGCCGGAGCGCGTCGCCGTGGCCCTGGCCGGCAGCATCGAGCAGCCGGGGTGGTGGGGCCCTGGCCGGAGCGCGAGCTGGGCCGACGCCGTCGAGGCCGCGCGCACCGTCGCCCGGCAGGCCGGCGTGACGCTGGCCGTCTCGGCCGACGCCCACGCCCCGTGGCACCCGGGCCGGTCCGCCGCCTTGCACGTCGACGGCCGGCTCGTCGGCCATGCCGGTGAGCTGCATCCGCGAGTGGTCGCCGACCTCGGCCTCCCGGAGCGGACCTCCGCGATGGAGCTCGACCTCGAGCTGCTCGGGCACGACGCCTCACCGGTCCCCGCACCGCGGGTGTCCACGTACCCGGTGGCCACCCAGGACGTCGCCCTCGTCGTCGACACCGGCGTCCCGGCTGCCGCTGTGGAGCAGGCGCTGCGCGACGGCGCCGGCGAGCTGCTGGAGTCGCTGCGGCTCTTCGACCTCTACCGCGGGGAGCAAGTGGGGGAGGGCAGGACCTCCCTCGCGTACGCCTTGCGGTTCCGCGCACCGGACCGGACGCTCACCGTCGAGGAGGTCACGGCCGCCCGGGAGGCGGCCGTGGCCGAGGCGGTACGCCGGACCGGAGCCGAGCAGCGCGGTGGCTGACCGGCCGCTTGCCGGACAGGTCGCGCTGGTCAGCGGCGCCGGCCGGGGGATCGGTCGGGAGACGGCGCTCGGTCTGGCGGCCCAGGGCATGCGGGTGGGGCTGCTGGGCCGTACCCGGTCGACCCTGGACGAGGCGCTGTCCGCCTGCGTGGCAGCCGGCGCGGACCGGGCGGTCGCCGTGCCGGCCGACGTCACCGCCCGGGACCAGGTGAAGGCGGCGGTCGAGACGGTGCAGCGCGACCTCGGGCCGGTCGACCTGCTGGTCACCAACGCCGGCCTGCGTGAGCAGTCGGCCGCCCGCCCGTGGGCGGCCGACCCGGACGACTGGTGGCGGGTGGTCGAGACGAACCTGCGCGGCACCTTCCTCCTCGACCGGCAGGTCGTCCCGGGCATGGTCGAGCGCGGCCGCGGCCGGGTTCTGCACGTGGGCAGTGGCATGGGTCAGTCCCCTCGCCCCGACTGGTCGGCGTACTCCGTGTCGAAGGCCGGCGTCAGCCGGCTGACGGACAGCCTGGCGGCGGCCCTGGACGGGACCGGCGTCACCGTCGTCGAGGTCAGCCCGGGTCTGATCCGCACCGACATGACCGAGACCATGTGGGGCCCGCCGGACGAGCAGCCGTGGAACCCGGTGGAGCGGTTCGTCGACGTCGTCGTGCGCTTCGCCCGCGGCGAGCTGGACGCCGTGCACGGTCGCTTCGTCCACGCCGCCCGCGACGACCTCGCGGTCCTGCTCGAGAACGCGGAGAGCATCCGGGCCCTCGATGCCCGCGTACTCCGACTGCGCACCTGGGGTCCGGACGACCCGCTGGCCTGACATGCTCGGGGCCGTGGTGCGGCTGCGGATGGAGCTGGGGGACAGCGACGACGGCGGCGCGGTCGAGCTCGAGCTGCGCGCCCGGCTGCACGCGTTCAACGTGGCGGCGACGGGCATCGACGACGGCGCCCTGCTGGTCATCACCGTCCGCGACGGGAACGACGCCGGCGACGCCGGCAACATCGTCGCCGGGCTGTTCGGCTGGACCTGGGGCGGGACGGCCTTCGTCGACCTCCTGCACGTCGACGAGAGCCGCCGGCGCGCTGGCCTCGGGTCGCGCCTGCTGGCCGAGGCGGAGGCCGAGGGCCGGCGACGGGGCTGCCGGCAGGTCGTGCTGGCCACCCACACCTTCCAGGCCCCGGCGTTCTACGCGGCGCGTGGCTACACCGAGTACGGCCGGGTCGACGGCTACCCGGTCGGCCACGGGCAGGTGCACCTGGTCAAGCGGCTCTGACGCCGTCCCGGCCGTCGAGAACTGGTTTGCATGAACTTGCAGAATCTCGCATACTCATGCCATGGGTCGGACGGCAGCCGTGGCGGGAGCCAGCGGGTACGCGGGCGGGGAGCTGCTCCGGCTGCTGCTGGGCCACCCCGGCCTGAGCATCGGGCCGGTCGCCGCCGGGTCGGCGGCCGGCCGGCCGGTCACCGAGCTGCACCCCCAGCTGCCCCAGCTCGCCGGCCTGACGTTCACGGCCACCGAGCCGGCCCGGCTGGCCGAGGCCGACCTGGTCTTCCTGGCCCTCCCGCACGGCGAGTCGGCGGCTGTCGTCGCCGGCCTGCCGGACGGCCTGCCCGTCGTGGACCTCGGCGCCGACTACCGGCTCGGCGACGCGGCGGCGTGGCAGCGCTACTACGGCGGGTCGCACGCGGGCACCTGGGTCTACGGCCTCCCCGAGCTGCCGGGCGCCCGCGAGCAGGTCGCCGGCGCGACGCGGGTCGCGAACCCCGGCTGCTACCCGACGTCGGTCGTCGTCGGGCTCGCGCCGCTGCTCGCGGCCGGTCTCGTCGAGCCGGCCGACGTCGTGGTCGTCGCCTCGTCGGGGACCTCCGGTGCCGGCCGCAAGGCCACGGCGGCGCTGATGGCCAGCGAGGTGATGGGAGCCCTCTCGACGTACAAGGCCGGAGGAGTCCACCAGCACACGCCGGAGATGGAGCAGGCGCTGACCGCTGCCGCCGGCACCGCCGTCACGCTGTCCTTCACGCCGGTGCTGGCGCCGATGCCCAGGGGGATCCTGGCGACGTCGACCGCCCGCCTGGCACCGGGCGCCGGCACAGCGGCGCTGCGCGACGCGCTGGTCGCGGCGTACGACGACGAGCCCTTCGTCCACGTCCTGCCCGAGGGGACCTGGCCGACCACCGCCGCCACGGCGGGGAGCAACAGCGTCCACCTCCAGGTCGCCGCTGACACCCATGCCGGCCGGGCGGTCGTCGTGGCCGCGCTGGACAACCTGGTGAAGGGCGCTGCCGGCCAGGCCGTGCAGAACGCCAACATCGTCCTCGGGCTGGACGAGACGGCCGGGCTCCCTCTGTCGGGGGTCGCGCCATGAGCGTCACCGCCCCGCTCGGCTTCCGGGCCAGCGGCGTCGCAGCCGGGCTGAAGACGAGCGGCCTGCTCGATGTGGCCCTGGTGGTCAACGACGGCCCGGGCCACTCCGCGGCCGGGGTGTTCACCGGCAACCGGGTGAAGGCCGCCCCGGTCCTGTGGAGCCAGCAGGTCGTCGCCGACGGCCGGGTCGACGCGGTCGTCCTGAACTCCGGCGGGGCCAACGCGTGCACCGGCCCGGCCGGCTTCCAGGACACCCACGCGACCGCCGAGTGGGCGGCGGGACTGCTCGACGTCTCGGCGACCGACGTCGCGGTCTGCTCCACCGGCCTGATCGGCGACCGGCTGAACATCGACGCGCTGCTCGCGGGGGTCGACGCGGCCGTCCCGCTGCTCGACGGCTCCGGCGCCGACGAGGCCGCTCGGGCGATCATGACCACCGACACGCACCCCAAGCAGTCGGTCGTGGAGGCCGACGGGTTCGTCGTCGGCGGCATGGCGAAGGGCGCGGGCATGCTCGCCCCCGGCCTGGCCACGATGCTCGCGGTCGTCACCACCGACGCACAGGCCACGCCCGACGCCCTCGACCGGGTGCTGCGCCGCGCGACGGCACACACCTTCGACCGGGTGGACTCCGACGGCTGCATGTCGACCAACGACACGGTCCTGCTGCTCGCGTCCGGGGCCTCCGGCAGGTCACCGGCCGAGGAGGACCTCTCGGCGGCGGTGCAGGAGGTCTGCGCCGACCTGGCCCGTCAGCTGGTCGACGACGCCGAGGGTGCCTCCAAGACCGTCGAGGTCACCGTCGTCCGGGCCCGCACCGAGCGGGATGCGCTGGTCGCCGCTCGGGCCGTGGCGCGGAGCAACCTGCTCAAGTGCGCGCTGCACGGCGAGGACCCGAACTGGGGGCGGGTGCTGTCCGCCGTCGGCACGACCGACGCCGAGTTCGAGCCCGACCGTCTCGCGGTCGCGCTCAACGACGTGTGGGTCTGCCGGGACGGCATGGCCGGCGAGGACCGCGCGAAGGCAGACCTGTCCGGGCGGAACGTCAGCATCGTGGTCGACCTCGCGGCCGGCGACGAGCAGGGCACGGTGTGGACCAACGACCTCACCGCGGCCTACGTCCACGAGAACTCGGCCTACTCGACATGAGGCCCGCATGAGCAGCCGCTACCAAGCCGCCCTGGAGAAGGCGACCTCCCTGGTCGAGGCGCTGCCGTGGCTCGAGAAGTTCCACGACCGCACCGTCGTCGTGAAGTTCGGCGGGAACGCGATGAGCGACCGGGCACTGCAGGAGGCCTTCGCGGAGGACGTCGTCTTCCTGCGGTACGCCGGGCTGCGACCCGTCGTGGTCCACGGCGGCGGGCCGCAGATCACGGCGGCCCTCGACCGGCTCGGCATCGAGTCGGTGTTCGCGTCCGGTCACCGGGTGACGACCCCCGAGGCGATGGACGTCGTCCGGATGGTGCTCGTCGGCCAGGTGCAGCGCGAGATCGTGGGGCTGGTCAACGCGCACGGGCCGTTCGCGGTCGGCCTGTCCGGGGAGGACGCCCACCTGTTCACGGCCGAGCCGCACCTGCTGGAGGTGGACGGCGTCTCGGTCGACCTCGGTCTTGTCGGCGACGTCGTCCACGTGGAGCCCGGCGTGGTGCAGGGCCTGGTTGCTGACGGGCGCATCCCCGTCGTGTCCAGCGTCGCGCGCGGTGCCGCTGGTGAGATCTACAACGTCAACGCCGACACCGCGGCAGCCGCCCTGGCGGTCGCCCTGGGGGCCGAGAAGCTGGTCGTCCTCACCGACGTGCAGGGCCTCTATGCCGACTTCCCGACGGACGGCAGCGCACCGGCCGCCGACGACGTCATCAGCAGCATCTCCGCGGCGGACCTGGAGGCGATGCTCCCGTCGCTGTCCACGGGCATGGTGCCCAAGATGGCTGCCTGCCTGCGGGCCGTGCGCGGCGGTGTCCCGAAGGCGCACGTCATCGACGGCCGGCTCCCGCACGCGCTGCTCGTCGAGGTGCTGACCGACGAGGGCGTCGGCACGGAAGTTCATCCATGACCGCGCCGCGGTGGTCGGACGTGATGCTGCCGACGTACGCCGCGCCTGACCTGACGCTGGTCCGCGGTGCGGGGGCGCAGGTGTGGGACGACACCGGGCGCGGTTATGTCGACCTGGTGGCCGGGATCGCGGTCAATGCCCTCGGCCACGCGCATCCCGCCGTCGTCGAGGCGGTCTCGCGGCAGGTGGCCACACTCGGGCACACCAGCAACCTGGTCGCCAACGAGCCATCGCTGCGTCTCGCCCAGCGGCTGCTGTCGCTGACCGGGCGGGACGACCCGACGGGCCGGGTGTTCCTCGCCAACAGCGGGGCGGAGGCCAACGAGGCGGCCTTCAAGCTGGCCCGGCGCACCGGCCGCCCGGCGGTGCTGTCGACCGAGGGCGCGTTCCACGGCCGCACCATGGGGGCGCTCGCCCTCACCGGCCAGAAGGGCAAGCGCGCGCCGTTCGAGCCGCTTCCGGACGGCGTGTCCTTCGTGCCCTACGGCGACCCGGACCTGCTGGCCTCGGCGGTCGGCTCGCACACGTCGGCGGTGTTCCTCGAGCCGGTGCAAGGGGAGGCCGGCGTCGTGACACCGCCGGAGGGCTATCTCGCGGCCGCGCGCGCGACGACCCGCCGGCACGGGGCGCTGCTCGTGCTGGACGAGGTGCAGACCGGGATCGGTCGCACCGGCGCGTGGTTCGCCCACCAGCACGACGGCATCGAGCCCGACGTCGTCACCCTGGCCAAGGGGCTCGGCGGCGGGCTGCCGATCGGGGCGGTCCTGGCGTTCGGCGCAGCGGCCGAGCTCCTCCGGCCCGGTGACCACGGCAGCACCTTCGGCGGCAACCCGGTGTCCTGCGCCGCCGCTCTCGCCGTTCTCGACACCATCGAGCGGGACGGGTTGCTGGACCGGGCGCTCGACCTCGGGAACCGGCTCCGGGCCGGGATCGACAACGTCGGCCACCCACTGGTGCGGTCCGCTCGCGGTGCCGGGCTGCTGCTCGCGTTCACCCTCACCGCGCCGGTCGCCCGGGCGGTCGAGGCAGCCGCCCGCGAGCACGGGTTCCTGGTCAACGCCGTCGGGCCGGACGTCGTCCGGCTCGCCCCGCCGCTCGTCCTCACCGACGCTCAGGCGACCGCCTTCCTCGCCGCGCTGCCGGCGGTCCTCGACGTGGCCGTTAGCGTCGCCGCGTCGCTGACCGCCCCGACACGAGAGGACGCCTGATGCCCCGCCACTTCCTGCGCGACGACGACCTGACCCCTGCCGAGCAGGCCGAAGTCCTCGACCTGGCAGACGTGCTGAAGAAGGACCGGCACGCCCTGCAGCCGCTGGCCGGCCCGAGAGCGGTGGCCGTCATCTTCGACAAGCCGTCGACGCGGACCCGCGTCTCGTTCTCCGTCGGCGTCGCCGAGCTCGGCGGCTACCCGCTGGTCATCGACGCGCAGTCGACCCAGCTCGGCCGCGGCGAGCCGATCGAGGACACGACGCGGGTCCTGGACCGGCAGTGCGAGGCGATCGTCTGGCGTACGTTCGGCCAGGACCGCCTCGAGGCGATGGCCGCGGTGAGCCGGGTCCCCGTCGTGAACGCGCTGACCGACCTGTTCCACCCGTGCCAGATCCTGGCCGACCTGCAGACGGTGCGGGAGCACCAGGGCCGGCTGGCCGGCCTCACCGTGACCTACCTCGGGGACGGCGCCAACAACATGGCCCACTCCTACCTGCTCGGCGGAACGCTGGCGGGGATGCACGTGCGGATCGGGTCCCCGGACGGCTACGACCCGGACCCGGCGATCCTGGCCAGGGCGCAGGAGATCGCCGCCGCCACCGGCGGCTCGGCACGGCACCTGCGCGACCCGCACGCGGCGGCCGAGGGCGCGGACGTGCTCGCCACGGACACCTGGGTGTCGATGGGGCAGGAGGGCGAGACGGAGGGCCGCGCGGCACCGTTCCTGCCGTACGCCGTGGACGAGGCCGCTCTCGGCCGAGCCGCGGACGGCGCGGTCGTCCTGCACTGCCTGCCGGCGTACCGCGGCAAGGAGATCGCCGCCGCGGTCATCGACGGCCCGGCGAGCGTGGTCTGGGACGAGGCGGAGAACCGGCTGCACGCGCAGAAGGCGCTGCTCGCCTGGCTCCTGGAGCGGTCGTGAGGGACTCCACGTGACACAGCAGCTCGCGGCCAGTCGCACCGCCCGGCACCGGCGGATCGTCGAGCTGCTCGAGACCCAGCGGGTGCGGTCGCAGGGCGAGCTGGTGCGGCTGCTTGCCCAGGACGGGGTCGCCGTCACGCAGACCACGCTGTCCCGCGACCTCGACGAGCTCGGTGCGGTGAAGATCCGCGACGGCGGGGGAGACCTGGTCTACGCGGTGCCCGCCGAGGGTGGGGACCTGACGCCCCGTCTCGCGCCGCTGAACGGCGAGGGCGGCGGCCGGCTGTCGCGGCTGGCTGCCGAGCTGCTCGTGTCAGCCGACGCGTCGGGCAACCTGGCCGTGCTGCGGACGCCGCCCGGGGCGGCCCAGTTCCTCGCGTCCGCCGTGGACCGCGCCGCGCTGCCCGACGTCATCGGCACCATCGCCGGCGACGACACCGTCCTGATGATCGCCCGCGACCCGACCGGGGGCGCGGCGCTGGCCGAGCGGATGCTCGACCTGGCCCGCCCCACCGCGCCTCACGACACCCACGACAACGTCACGCCCACAGAAGGAGACAGCACGTGAGCATCACCCCAAGACATCACTCGCTGCGCTCGCGATTCGTCGGGGAGCCCGTATGAGCACCGAGCGCGTCGTCCTCGCGTACTCCGGAGGGCTGGACACCTCCGTCGCCATCGGCTGGATCGCCGAGGAGACCGGCGCCGAGGTCGTCGCCGTGGCCGCCGACGTCGGCCAGGGCGGCGAGGACCTCGAGGCCATCCGCGAACGGGCCCTGGCGTGCGGCGCGGTCGAGTCGGTCGTCGTGGACATCCGTGACGAGTTCGCGAACGAGTACTGCCTGCCGGCTCTCAAGGCCAACGCCCTCTACCTCGACCGGTACCCGCTCGTGTCGGCGCTGTCGCGACCCGTCATCGTCAAGCACCTCGTCGAGGCGGCGCGCTATCACGGTGCGTCCGCGGTCGCTCACGGCTGCACCGGCAAGGGCAACGACCAGGTGCGGTTCGAGGTCGGCGTCGGCGCGCTCGCGCCGGACCTGAGGGTGCTGGCGCCGGTGCGCGACTCGGGCATGACCCGCGACAAGGCGATCGCCTTCGCGGAGGAGAAGGGCCTGCCCATCGACGTGACGAAGAAGTCGCCCTACTCGATCGACCAGAACCTGTGGGGCCGCGCTGTGGAGACCGGCTTCCTCGAGGACATCTGGAACGGACCGGTCGAGGACGTCTACGACTACACCGCCGACCCGGCGGCGCCGCGCGACCCGGACGAGGTGGTCATCACCTTCGAGCGCGGGAAGCCGGTCGCGATCGACGGCCGGCCCGTCTCGGTGCTCGACGCGGTCCTGGAGCTGAACCGGCGCGCCGGCGCGCAGGGCGTCGGGCGGCTCGACCTCGTGGAGGACCGGCTGGTCGGCATCAAGAGCCGCGAGGTCTACGAGGCTCCCGGAGCGATCGCGCTCATCACCGCCCATCAGGAGCTGGAGAACGTCACCGTCGAGCGCGACCTGTCCAGGTTCAAGAAGCAGGTCGACCAGCGGTGGGGCGAGCTGGTCTACGACGGCCTCTGGTTCTCCCCGCTCAAGCGGGCCCTCGACGTGTTCGTCGATGAGGCCAACGCGCACGTCACCGGCGACGTCCGGCTCACCTTGCACGGCGGCCGGGCGGTGGTGACCGGTCGGCGCAGCGAGGAGTCGCTGTACGAGTACGAGTGGGCGACGTACGACTCGGGGGACGTCTTCGACCAGACACTGGCCAAGGGCTTCGTCGAGCTGTGGGGGCTCCCGTCCCGGATGGCTGCCCGCCGCGACCACCGCTCCAACACCCCGAACACTCCGAACACCCCGCGCGACTGACCCCGGCGGCCCCTGGTGCAGGCGTTGACCACGTAAACGTGGTCAACGCACGCTTCGCCACGCATCGAGCCCTGGCGAAGCGGGTGCTCGCCTGGCGAGGCAGACTCAACAGCAACACGAGGGAGGCAGTCCGGTGAGTGACCAGTCCGGGGGGGCACCGACGAGGCTCTGGGGCGGGCGATTCGGGTCGGGACCGAGCCAGGCCCTGGCCCGGCTGTCGGTCAGCGTGCACTTCGACTGGAGGCTGGCGCCGTACGACCTGGCTGCGTCCCGCGCGCATGCCCGCGTGCTGCACGGCGCCGGCCTGCTCGACGACGCCGAGCTGCGGTCCATGCTGGGCGCCCTCGACGACCTCGACGAGGCGGTCCGGGACGGCTCGTTCCGGCCGACAGCCGACGACGAGGACGTGCACACCGCCCTCGAACGCGGCCTGCTCGAGCGGGTCGGCGCGCTGGGCGGCAAACTGCGGGCGGGACGCAGCCGAAACGACCAGGTCGCCACCGACCTGCGGCTCTACCTGCGCGACGCTGCCCGGCAGGTCGTGGCCCGCGTCGCGGAGCTCGAGACCGCGCTGGTCGGGCTGGCCGAGCGGCACCGCGGCACCGCGATGCCCGGCATGACCCATCTCCAGCACGCCCAGCCGGTGCTGCTCGCCCACCACCTCCTCGCCCAC
>DASVED010000262.1:0-2313 GCA_036380775.1 Actinomycetes bacterium | reverse complement strand
CCCCGGTCCTACTGGGACTGGGAGCCGATCATCGCCGCCAACGCGAACGGCTTCTGGCCCTACACCCCCGGAACGAACCTGCTCTACGGCCTCCGGGTCGCCCTGCGGATGCTCGACGACGAGGGGCTGTCCAACGTCTTCGCCCGGCACCAGCGACACGCCGCCGCGACCCGGGAGGCCGTCCGCGGGTGGGGCCTCGAGGTGCTCTGCGCCGACGAGCGCGAGCACTCGGGCTCGCTCACCGCGGTGCTCGTGCCGGAGGACCACGACGCCGACGAGGTACGCCGGGTGGTGCTCGACCGGTTCGACATGTCCCTGGGCGCCGGGCTCGGCAAGCTGGCCGGGAGGATCTTCCGGATCGGCCACCTCGGGCACTTCAACGACCTCACCCTGGCGGGCACGCTGTCCGGTGTGCAGATGGGCCTCCGGCTCGCGGGCGTCCCGATCGAGCCCGACGGCGTGACCGCGGCGCTCGCGATGCTGGAGAAGGAGTGACCGAGACGACCCAGCTCGGCTCCTCCCCCGGCCTCGGTGCCGAGCTCGGGCTCGAGCTGGAGGCGCTGCTGCGCCGCGACCTCGACGGGGAGGTCGCCTTCGACGACTACACCCGCCACCTGTTCTCGCGCGACGCCAGCATGTACGCGATCCGGCCGCTTGGAGTGGCCTTCCCGCGGCACAGCGACGACGTCGCCGCGGCGGTGGCGACCGCTGCGTCGCTCGGCGTGCCGGTGGTCCCCCGCGGCGCAGGCACCAGCCTTGCCGGGCAGACCGTCGGGCCCGGGCTGGTGCTGGACATGTCGCGCCACCTGAACCGCATCCACCAGATCGACCCGGAGGCCCGGACGGCAGTGGTCGACGTCGGCGTCGTGCAGGACGGCCTGAACGGCGCCGCGGCGGCGTACGGCCTGATGTTCGGTCCGGACACCTCGACCAGCAACCGCGCCACGATCGGCGGAATGGTCGGCAACAACTCGGCCGGCAGCGGCAGCGTCCGCTACGGCATGACCATCGACCACGTCCGGACGCTGGACGTGGTGCTCTCCGACGGCAGCCGGGCGCGGCTCGAGCCGGTCGACGACGCAGAACGGTCCCGCCGGGCCGCGCGCGACACCCTGGAGGGCCGCATCTACGCCGGGCTGCCCGAGATCCTGGCGAGGCACGAGAGGTCGGTCGCGAACGACTTCCCTGCCTTCTGGCGGCGGGCCGGCGGCTACCGGCTGGACAGGCTGGCCGACGACACACCGTTCGACCTCGCGAAGTTCGTCGTCGGGTCGGAGGGGACGCTGGTCGTCGCGACGCGGGCAGTCGTCGACCTCGTGCCCAAGCCACGGCGAACCGTCTTCGCGGTCGGCCACTTCACGTCGGTGCCGGCGGCCATCGCGGCCACCGAGGACGCGTTGTCCTGCGACCCCGCCCAGGTCGAGATGATGGACAAGACGATCCTCGACCTGTCCCGGCAGAAGATGGAGTATGCCGAGCTGGCCAGCTCGCTCGAGGGCGACCCGGCGGCGCTGCTCTTCGTGTCGTTCACCGGTGACGACGAGGACGAGCTGGTCGCGAGCCTCGATCGGCTGGATGCGCTGTGGCGGAAGCACAAGCACGGATACCACACCCTGCGCGCGGTCACAGTGGCGCAGCAGACCGCGCTGCTCAAGGTCCGCAAGTCGAGCCTCGGGCTGCTGATGGCCGCCTCGGTGGGCACCCGGCGGCCGCTGGCGTTCGTCGAGGACACCGCCGTCGACCCGGCACACCTTGCCGAGTACAGCGAGCGGTTCAAGGAGGTGCTCGACCGGCACGGGCTGGACGCCGGCTTCTACGGCCACGCGTCGGTCGGCTGCCTGCACGTCCGGCCGTTCGTCGACGTGACCGACCCCGAGCAGGTGGCCGTCATGCGAGCGGTCGCGACCGAGGTGAAGGACCTCGTCGCGGAGTACGGCGGCGCCAACTCCAGCGAACACGGTGACGGGCTGGTGCGCAGCGAGTTCAACCGCAGCATCTTCGGCGACGACCTGTACGAAGCCATGCGCGAGGTGAAGGCGCTGTTCGATCCGGCGTCCGTGATGAACCCGGGCAAGATCGTGGACTCGCCGTCGATGACCGACAACCTGCGCGACCCGGCCCTGCCGCCGGCGCCGCCGCTCCGCACCCGGCTGGACTTCGACGTCGTCGGGGGCATGCGCGGCGCGGCCGACCGCTGCATGAACATCGGCCTGTGCCGCAAGAGCACCGCCGGTGTGATGTGCCCGTCCTACATCGCGACCCGGCAGGAGGAGCACTCCACCCGCGGTCGGGCCAACGCGCTGGTGAAGGCGC
>DASVED010000261.1:0-2252 GCA_036380775.1 Actinomycetes bacterium | reverse complement strand
TCTCAGCGCAGGGACGCTGCGCCGATGGTTCGCTCGCAAGCTCGCTCACGGGATGGTCACCTCTCGTCCGGTCACGGTGGCCCCGTGTCGGGCCAGCGCGGCGACGGTGCCCACGAGCAACCGCCGCTCCTCGATCTTGATGCGTTCGTGCAGCGTGGCGACGGTGTCGCCCGGCTCGACGGCCACCGCGGCCTGGGCGAGCACCGGACCGGTGTCCGTGCCCTCGTCGACGAGGTGCACGGTGGCCCCGGTGACCTTCACGCCGTAGGCCAGCGCGTCGGCGGCGCCGTGCATCCCCGGGAAGGCCGGGCACAGCGCCGGGTGCGTGTTGACCATCGGCACCCGGGACAGCAGCGGCCGGCCGACCAGCTTCATGAACCCGGCCGAGACGACCAGGTCGGGCCGGTGCGCGCCGATCGCGGCGGCCAGCGCGCGGTCCCACGCGGCGCGGTCGGGGTGGTCGCGCAGCGCGCAGGTGAAGGTGGCGATGCCCCGGCGCTTGGCGTGCCGGAGCCCGGGGGCGTCCCGGTCGCTGCCGACGGCGACCACGGTGGCCGGGTAGGCCGGGTCCTCCGCGGCGGTCAGCAGCGCCTCGCACAACGACCCCGTCCCCGACAGCAGGACGACGACCCGCGCCCGCGGGGACAGCTCGGGAGCGGGCACGGCAGCGACCCTAGCCGGGCACGTCCGCCCGTTCCCTGCCCCCTCACAGCGGTTCTCAGGAAGCTTGTCGGGCGAGGTAGCCGGCATGCGCGAACCAGCCGGCGACGTCGGCTGCGGTGACGGCGTTCAAGGCGGCGGCGATCGCGGCGTCCAGCACCGCCCGGGTGCGCGCAGCCGCCGCCTTGATCAGCGCCTTGATCTTGCTGAAGGCCTCCTCGATCGGGGACAGGTCCGGCGAGTAGGCGGGCAGGAACACCAGCGCACAGCCGGCGGCGGCGACCAGCCGGCGGATCCGGTCGGGTTGGTGCGCGCCGACGTTGTCGACCACGATCACCTGTCCCGCCGACAGCGTCGGCAGCAGGACGCGCTCGAGATAGGTGGCAAAGACCGCGGTGTCGGTGCCGCCCTCCACCGTCATCGCCGCGCTCATGCCGGCCAGGCTCACCCCGGCGATCAGGGTGGTCACCGGCCCGCGGTTGCGCGGCACCGCCCCCCGTGCCCGCACCCCGCGCGCCGCGCGAGCTCGGCGGCGGGTCATCGAGGTGTGCGTGCCGCACTCGTCGACGAAGACCAGCCGCGCCGGATCCAGCGCGTCCATGTCCTGGCGCCACCGGGCGCGCGCGGTCTCGTCGCGCTCGGTGGCGCTCAGGCTTTTTGCTTCAACGGCCGCCCCGCGCGCCGCCGACGCCCGGACGGGGTCAACTCCGCGCCGGGCTCGGGCGGCAGGCTGGTGATCGCCCGCGACATCGCCGACAGCGACACCGGTTGGCCGCCGGCGGCGACGAACGCCGCCACGTGCTCGGCCAGCGTGGCATCCGCGGCGGCGTCCAGCCGGGCCGGCAGCCAGGCCTGCAACTGCCGTCGCTGTCTGGGCTCCGGCCCGTGCCGCTGCTCGGTCGCCGCCAGGCTGCCGGTCGCCCGCCGGCGGGCTAGGTAGCGCTCCACGGTCCGCAGCGACACCCCGAACCGCTCGGCCGCCTGCGACTGGCTCATGCCGGCATCGACCGCGGCCACCACCCGCTCACGCAGGTCCATCGAGTACGCCCGCACTCCGGCGGCATAGTCCCGCCAACCGGCATCCGTCAACCAATCAGCACACCGCTGTCAGTCCCTGGATCTGGGCGACGCTGACCTGACCCGAGTCCTCGCCCGGGCGCAGCCGCCGGACCTCGATCGGCGTGGTCCATGAGTCGCGCTCGAAGCCGAGCTGGGCGATCCAGGAGTAGCACCAGCCGGCCACGATCGGCTGGCCGGCCGAGTGCCGCGACGGCGAGTAGTAGAACCCCCGGCCCGGGGAGCACTCGGCATCACAGCGGGCCCAGGTGCTGGCGTCCACCGCGAACACCGGCGCCCCGCCGCCGCGGTAGCCGGTGACCACCGCGCTCAGCCGCTCGACGTCGACCTCGCCGGCGGCCAGCGCGGCGTACCCGCTGCCCCAGCTGCGCCGGTGGGTCGGTACCAGGCTCAGATGCGGCAGTGACGGCATCGCCTCGGCCGCCAGCAGCGCGTCGACCAACTCGAACAGCGCATCCCGACGCCGCCCCAGACACCGGTACAGCTGCTCGCGGAAGCCCCGCAGCCGGGCCACT
>DASVED010000260.1:0-23461 GCA_036380775.1 Actinomycetes bacterium | reverse complement strand
GGGATCTCGGTCGCCGCGGAGCTGGTCGGGATGGCTCCGCAGACGCTGCGCCTGTACGAGCAGAGAGGGCTGCTCGAGCCGGACCGCACCGGCGGTGGCACCAGGCGGTACAGCCAGGACGACCTCGACCAGCTGGACCGGATTGGGCAGCTACTCGACGAGGGACTCAACCTGGCCGGCGTCGCCGCCGTGCTGGAGCTGGAGCAGGCAAACGCCCGGCTGCGCGCCGAGAACCGCCGGATGAGAGCGGGCCGTAGACCTCAGCGCGGCCCGACCCGGCGCGACCCTGGCGATGGAGCCACCAGGTCGACGTAGGCCACCGCTCAGCCGCCCACGATGCCCAGGACGAGGCCCGGTCGGAGGTGGGTCGTCGACGCTCCGGACCCACGCCGCCCCCAGGGCTTTCTGTCCACCCCTGCTCGTAGCGTCCCGTCATGGACCTAGATACCGCCGCCGCCCTATCGACCGTGCCGACGACTGTCCTGGAGGATCGGCTGGCGTGCCTCGCCGGGCGCATCGCCGCCGCCGAGTGCGAGTTCCTGGAACTGCTGGCCGAGCTCGACAGGCGTGGGGCATGGGGCGATTCGGGCATGCGCTCGGCCGCCCACTGGCTGTCCTGGCGGACCGGGATGCGCCTGGGCGTCGCCCGTGAGCGGGTCCGCGTCGCCCGCTCCCTCCGGACGCTCCCGATCGTCCGGGATGCCTTCGCGGCCGGCCGGCTCTCCTACTGCAAGGTCCGTGCCCTGTCCCGCGTCGCCACGGCGCCGACCGAGGCCGACCTGGTGGACATCGCGCTCGGTGCCACCGGCGCTCAGCTCGAGCGGGTCTGCCGGGCCTGGCGAAGCACCCTGGTGGCGGAGCAGGCGGCCGCCGCCCACCTGACCCGCGGCGTCCGCCGCCGGCAGCACGAGGACGGCACCGTCGTCTACACACTGCGGCTGGCTCCGGAGGAGTCCGCCCACTTCGACGCGGGCCTCGCGGCCGCCCGGTGCGTGGTCCTCGACGAGCAGGGTGACCCGGTCGAGACCCCCGAGGAAGCGGCCCTCGCCGCGCAGCTCGGCGCAGACCCTCCCCACGTCCGGTCCGAGGCCGACGCCGTCGTGCTGCTCGCCGAGTCGTTCCTCAGCACCGGGGCCCGGGGCGAGCCCGGCGACCACACCCTGGTGGTCGTCCATGCCGACCTCGCAGCGCTGGCCCGCGACGACGCTGACGGCATTTCCGCGGAAACGCTCGCCGATGACTCCGCGGGAGCAACTGACCATGACGCCGCGCGGCAATCCCCGGACGTTTCCGCGGAAACGTCCGCCGCCGGCGCCGTCGCCCCGGTCCATCAACGGTCACTAGCTCGCCGGCCACCCGGTGCCTCCCTGGACAGCGGTCACCGGCTCTCGCCCGGCAGGTTGCTGCGCATGCTGTGCCACTCGCCGGCCCAGCTGATGGTCCACGCCGCAGACGGCCGACCCCTCGACCTCGGGCGCACGCGTCGCCACGCCAACCGCGCTCAGCGCCGCGCCCTGCGGGTCCGCGACGGTGGGTGCTGCAGGTTCCCGGGCTGCACCCAGCGACGTCGTCTGATCCCGCACCACACCCACTGGTGGACCCGTGGCGGGCGCACCGACCTCGATCTGCTGGTGCTGGTCTGCCCGACGCATCACCGCGCAGTCCACGAGGTCGGCTACAGCGTGGTCGCCCTCGGCAATGGCGCCTTCTGCTGGCGCCGACCCGACGGCCGCGAGATGCCCGAGTCCCCGGACACCACCGGCTCACCCGAGCCCGCCGTCGAGCTCACCCGGGTGCCGGTGACGGTCGACACCATCACGCCCACCTGGGGCGGAGAGCCGCTCGACCTCGATCACCTCGTCAGCGGCCTGGCCGCGAACCTGCTGACCGACGCCGGCAACGACCTCACCGCGTTGCGCTACCACGACCTGCAGCCCGCCCTGCGACGCGCGGCCGGCTGGCCGGATGCAGCCTGACGGGACGCCACCCTGACGCCGGCTGACCGGACGCCGCAGCTCAGCCGAGGTCGCCGACGACGCGGCCCTCCCACTTCGTGGACAGCACGACGGTGGTGCGGGTGCGCGAGATGCCGCGGATCTTCCGCAGGCGGGACAAGGTCCCCTCGAGGGCCGTCACGTCCGGCACGCGCACCTTGAGCAGGAAGCTCTCGTCACCGGCGACGAACCAGCAGTCCTCGATCTCCTCCAGCCGTGCCAGCGCGACAGCCACCGCATCCTGGTCGGACGTGTCGGACAGGTGCACGCCGACCAAGGCGGCCACCGAGCGGCCGAGCGCCGCCGGGTCGACCGCAGCGTGGTAGCCGGTGACCACGCCCTCCCGCTCCAGCCGGGCTACCCGCTCGGTCACGCTCGGCCCGGACAGCCCGACCTCGCGGCCCAGCTCGGCCCAGGAGGCCCGGGCGTTGCGGCGCAGGGCACTGATCAGTCTGCGGTCGATGTCATCCACGGCAACCTGACCTCCGAATGGAAGAAACCTTGGTCATCCGATGTTCCGACCTTAGTATCAAAGGCAAACACCCGGCTATACCCCGAAAGTAAGAGGACACCGTGCTCACGCTCGACCTGGCCCGCGCCCACATCCGCGAGCTGCACCGCAGGGCCGACGACCACCGCCGCACCCACCCCGAGGCTCCGGCCCGGCGTCGGCGGCGCGCTGCGCGCCGAGGCTGACCCGACTCGACCCGCGCGGGCGCGAGCGGCCCGCCCCGCGCGCACGTACTCTGGACAGCGGAGGAGTGCCACTACCCATGCTGAGAGTCCTGCTCTACGCCCTGCCACTCATCCTGGCGATCTACGCGCTCGTCGACCTCGTGCAGACCGACGACGACGACGTCCAAGGGCTGCCCAAGCTGGCCTGGGTCGCGCTGATCGTGCTGATCTGGATCATCGGGCCGATCGCCTGGCTCGTGGCCGGCAAGCGCGGCCGGCGCCTGGCGCTGCCCGGTCGCGCCGCACGGTCCGCGGGTCCACCCCCCCGCCGCCCCCTGGCGCCGGACGACGACCCCGACTTCCTGCGTGGCCTCGGCCATCCCGCGCCCCCGCCGACACCGACCCCGCCGACCCCGCCGCCCCCGCCGCCCCCCGCGCGCCCGGCCGACAAGGGGCCGGACAGCCGGCCCTCTGGTCCCGAGGACGACGACCCGCCCATCACCAGCCGCTGAGGTAGCCGCGAGAGCACCTACCGGTCGAGGTAACTCTCGGTGAGGTGCGCCGGCGCGCAGGCCAGCCAGCCGTCGACGATCGCCTCGTGCAGGTCCTTCCTGGTGACTGTCATCAGGTGCACGAGTACGGCGGCATAGCCGTCGAAGTGGGGAATCGTGAAGAACGCCCCGGGGTGGGCGGCCAGCGCTGCTTCCTTCTCGCCCACGTCGTCCACGCGAACAGCCAGGATGGGACCTTCCGGCGGTGCTGCGTCGCCGAACCGCCTGAGGTCGGCCTTGCTGAACGGGCGCTCCCAGGCGAAGGCCTTGCCGCCGACGGACCATGACCGGTTGCCGCGGCTGCTGCCTTCCGTGACCTCGGGCAACTCGGCGGCCATCGTGGCCACGTCGTCGAAGGTGAGCACGCGGTCAGCCGACGCCGGCGTAGGAGTGGAAGCCGACCAGCCAGATGTTGACGACCAGGTAGTTGAACAGGAATGTCGCGTAGCCCAGCAGCGCGACGTAGGCGGCCCTGCGACCCTTCCAGCCCGCTGTCGCCCGGGCGTGCAGGTACGCGGTGTAGACCATCCAAGTGATGAAGGCCCAGGTCTCTTTGGGGTCCCAGCCCCAGTAGCGTCCCCACGCGTTCTCGGCCCAGATGGCGCCCGCGATCACCGCGAACGTCCAGATCGGGTAGGCGAAAGCGTGCATCCGGTATGCCGAGCGGTCCAGGGCGGACGCCGCCGGGAAGCGGTCCATGAAGCTCGCCGGGCGCTGCTCCGCCGGCACCCGCTCGCGACGGTCCTGCACGAGGAAGCAGATCGTCTGCGCGAACGCCACGGTCAGGATCCCGGACGCGATGATCGCCGCGGACACGTGGATGACCAGCCACACCGACTTCAGGGCGGGGACCAGCTGCGCGGACTCGGTGTAGAGCACCGCCACCGCCAGGCCGAGCGTCAGCAGCACCGGCAGCACCACGAACGTGCCGAGGTAGCGGATGTCCCGCCGGCTGAGCATCACGAGGAACACCGCCGTGACGGCCAGCGCCCCGGTCACCGAGAACTCGAACATGTTGCCCCACGGCGCCCGCTCGGCCGACAGCCCGCGGGTCACCACCGAGGCGAGGTGCAGTGCGAAGGCCAGCGCCGTGAGCGACACCGCGACCCTGCCGAGCCGGTCGGACCGTTCCCGGCGCACGCCGTCGTCGGTGCTGCCGGGGTCGTTCCCGTCGTACGTCCGGAGGCTCGCGCCACCGCCCACCACGGCGAGCTCACGTGCCTTCTCCCGCCGGCGCGCGCCACGGCGCGGTCCGGCGAAGGCGAGCTCGGCGGTGTAGCAGTACATGGCGATCGCGTAGACCGCCATCGCGGAGTAGAGCAGGTTGTTGCTCAGCCCGGCCAGGTCCGCACCCGTCACGTGGTCCTCTCCCGCCCGATCCGCGCCGTCATCCGCGCCGTCAGGACGCGGACCTCCTCGGCCAGCACGTCGCGGCCCTCCCCCTCGTGGCGGGTCAGCCCGGCGACCTCGACGAGGGTACGCCCGTCGTCGGTCGCAGACGCCCGCACCCAGACCCGCCGCCGGCGCACGAACAGCGACATCATCAGCCCGGCCAGCGCCAGCACCGCGGCGGCCAGCGCGGGGCCGGTCCCCGGGTTGCGAGCCACCTGCAGCGACGCCCACCGGCGGACCCCGTCGAAGGTGATCGACCCGCCGTCCGGCAGCTCCATGGTCGCGCCGGGGGCCAGCGACTGGGCCAGCGGCTGACCGCCCCGGCCGGTCACCTGGGTCAGGTCCGAGCGGTCCAGGGAGTACACCGACTGCGGCGTCCCGTCGTCGAGCCCGAGGTTCCCCGTCCAGGCGGTCAGGACGGCGCGCGGGAGCCGCAACCCGGGGAACACCGACACCGGGCCGGCGTCGCGGTCCAGCACCGCCGTGGGCAGGAACACGCCCTCGAAGCCCAGCTGGTCCGGCTCCGCGCTGGGTACCTTCACGACCCCCCGCGAGGCCATGTTGCCGTCCTGCGGGAGGAACGGCACCGGGCCGGAGAACACCACGGCTCCGGTCGAGTCGCGCACAGTGAACACCGGCGAGTAGCCGTTGCCCAGCAGGAAGACCTTCGTGCCGTCGATCGTCAGCGGGTGGTTGACCCGCAGCAGACCCTGCCGCTCCGGGGAGTCGGGCGACGCGGTCCAGGTGACGCGGGCCCTGAAGTCGCGCGGCGCACCACGCTGGTCACCGTCCTGCTGGTAGCGCACCGCCAGGTCGTCCAGCGTCACCGTGAACGGCGTCAAGGCGCCGTCGTCGAACGCGGCGCCGCCGGAGATGGTGTCGTACGCGGTCACCGTGTTCGAGAAGGCGCCCCCCTCGCTGACCAGCACGTTGGCCTTGAAGCCGAACAGGCTGCCCAGCGCGACGGCGACGAGCAGGAGCAGCAGCGCGAGGTGGAAGACGAGGTTCCCGGTCTCCCTCGAGTGGCCACGCTCGGCGGCGACCGACCCGGGGCCGCCCTCCACGCGGTAGCGCTCGTCGCGCAGGACCGACCGTGCCGCGGCCAGCACCTCGGCCGGGCTCTCCTCGGTCGTCCAGGACTCGTGGACCGGCAGCCGGTCGAGGTGGCGCGGTGCCGCGGGAGGCCGGGCCCGCACCGCGGTCCAGTGCGTCCGGCTGCGGGGGAGAACGCACCCGACGAGCGACACGAACAGCAGCAGGTAGATGGCCGCGAACCACGGGGCGGAGTAGACCTCGAACAGCGAGAACCGCTCGTACCACGGCGCGAGCGTCGGGTGGTCGGCGGCGAACTCCTGTGCCCGCAACGGGTCGACGCTGCGCTGCGGGACGAGGGAGCCAGGCAGGGCCGCGAGCGTGAGCAGGAAGAGCAGGACGAGCGCCGTACGCATGGAGGTGAGCTGGCGCCATGACCACCGGGCGAGCTCGACCGGGGTCAGCGCGGCGGGACGCTGGTCGAGCACGTCAGACCGCCGGTGTGAAGCCGTTGACCCACACCTGCAGCGCCACGTTGATGTCGTTCCACACGCCGGTCACCAGCAGCACCCCGATGGCAACGAGCATCGCGCCGCCGCCGCGCATCACCCAGACGTGGTGCCGGCGCACCCAGGCGAACGCCGTCATCGCGCGGCCGAACGCGAGCGCGGTGAGGATGAACGGCAGGCCCAGCCCGACGCAGTAGGCCACCGCCAGGACGCCACCGCGGACGGCGGTCCCGCTGTCGATGCCCAGCGCCATCACCGCGCCGAGGGTCGGTCCCACGCAGGGGGTCCAGCCGAGCCCGAAGAGGACACCGAGGACCGGCGCGCCGGTGAGGCCGACGGCAGGCTTGCTGTGCAGCCGCAGGTCCCGCTGCAGCCACGGCAGGCCACCGATGAACGCAAGGCCCAGGACGATGGTCACGGCACCGAGCCAGCGCTGCAGCGACTCCTGATGCTCGAGCAGGAAGCCGCCGAAGCTGCCGAGCACCACCGCGGCGCTGACGAACACCAGCGTGAAGCCGGCGACGAACAACAGTGCGCCGGCCAGCAGCCGCCACCGCCGCCGGGCCGCGTCGTCGAAGACCTCCGCCGCGGACAGGCCGGTCGTGTAGGCGAGGTAGCCGGGCACCAGCGGCAGCACGCAGGGCGACAGGAACGACACCAGCCCGGCGGCGACCGCCAACGGCAGCGCCAGCAACATCGAGCCGTCGGTGATCGTGCCGCCGATGCTCAGGACGCCGGTCACGCCGATGGCTCCTCGAGAGCGTCGGACACCAAGGCCCGCAGCGTCGAGGGCGGGACCTGGCCGAGCACCCGCGCGGCGACCCGGCCACGCCGGTCGAGCACCAGCGTGCTGGGGATCGCCTTGGGCGGGAGGCTCCCGCGCAGCTGCAGGAGCGTGCGGCCCGCCTCGTCGTCGATGCTCGGGTACGTCACGCCGAAACGCCGCTCGTGCGCGAGCGCGGCGTCCCGGTTGTCGCGGAAGTCGATACCGACGAACTGCACCCCGTCGGGCGCCGCCTCGGCCCACACCGACTGCAGGTCCGCCGCCTCGGCGATGCACGGCGGGCACCAGGAGCCCCAGACGTTGACGACGACGACCTTCCCCCGGTGGTCGCGCACGTCGAACCGTCCGCCGTCGAGGGTGTCCCCGGAGAACCGGACCGGCTCGTCCCGGTCAGCCGCCTCCATCTGGGCGACCGTGCCCTGACCGGCGATGTAGCCCTGCCCTGCGACGGCAGGACCACCGCCGCGGGAGCAGCCGGACAGGACGGCTGCCATGACCAGCGCGAGCAGGAGAGCGCTTGCCGCCGCTGCCTGTCGCCGTGCCGGTGCCGTGCCAGTGCTGCTCATCAGGCTCCGGCGGCGAACTTCTTGCCCTGGGCGAGCGGTGCGGGCAGCAGGTCGCGCGCCGGCTCCTCGTAGGAGACGGTGGCCAGCTCGTCGCCCCGAAAGGTGAAAGACGTCAGCGAGGCCAGGGCGCACTGCCGCTTGCGCGGGTCATGCCAGAGCCGCCGTCCCGTCGCGAACGACCGCGCGGTCCAGATCGGCAGCTGGTGGCTGACGCAGAGCGCCCCGTGGCCGCGGGCGGCGTCCCGCGCCGCGTTGATGGCGGCGAGCATCCGCTCGGCGATCTCGACGTACGGCTCACCCCACGACGGGCGCAGCGGGTTGCGCAGGTGGATCCAGTGCTGCGGGCGGCGCAGCGACCCGTCACCGACGCCGAAGGTGTTGCCCTCGAACACGTTCGCGGCCTCGATCAACCGGTCGTCGGTCGCGATCGGGAGACCGAGCGTCGCGGCGGCCGGCTCCGCCGTCTCCTGGGCGCGCTCCAGCGGCGAGGACACCAGGTGCACGATGTCCGCGTCCGTGAGGTGCGCCGCGATCCGCTCGGCCATCGCCCGACCCAGGTCGGAGAGGTGGTAGCCCGGCAGCCGGCCGTACAGCACGCCGGTCGGGTTGTGCACCTCACCGTGCCGCAGCACGTGCACCGTCGTCGTCTCGGTCATCGGCTTCCCTCGGGTCGGGCCTCGGCGGCCGCTCGGGCTGCGGCGGGCAGCGCGTCGACGACCCGGCTGAGTGCCTCGTCGTCGTGCGCCGCGGACAGGAACCACGATTCGAAGGCCGACGGCGGCAGGTAGACGCCGCGGTCGAGCATCGCGTGGAAGAACGCGGCGAAGCGGAACACGTCCTGGCGACGGGCACCGTCGTAGTCGGTGACCGCCGCGCCGGCTGAGTCATCGTCGCTGAAGAAGATCGAGAACATGCTGCCGGCGTGCTGCAGCCGGTGGGCGACACCCGCCGCGGACAGCGCGTCGCTGGCCAGCCCGCCGAGCTCGTCGGCGACCTTGTCGACGCGTGCGTAGACGTCGTCGTCCGCCAGCTGCAGGGTGGCGAGTCCGGCCGCGGTGGCCACCGGGTTCCCCGACAATGTCCCCGCCTGGTAGACCGGGCCGGCCGGCGCGAGGTGGCCCATCACGTCAGCGCGCCCGCCGAACGCCGCCGCCGGGAAGCCACCGCCCATCACCTTGCCGAACGTCATCAGGTCCGGGCGCACGCCCTCCAGCCCGAACCACCCCGCGGGCGACACCCGGAACCCGGTCATCACCTCGTCGCTGACGAACAAAGCGCCGTGGCGCCGGCACAGCTCCGCGAGCCCGGCGTTGAACCCCGGCAGCGGAGGGACGACGCCCATGTTGCCGGCGGCCGCCTCGGTGATGACGGCGGCGACCTCTCCGTCGTACGTCGTGAAGGCGCTCTCCACGGCGGCCAGGTCGTTGTACGGCACCACGATCGTGTCCGCCGCCGACGCCCCCGTCACCCCCGGCGTGTCCGGCAGGCCGAGCGTCGCGACTCCTGAGCCGGCCGACGCGAGCAGCGAGTCGACGTGGCCGTGGTAGCAGCCGGCGAACTTCACCACCTTGGTGCGGCCGGTGAAGCCGCGGGCCAGCCGGATCGCCGACATCGTCGCCTCGGTGCCGCTGGACACCAGCCGGACCTGCTCGGCGGGGTCGACCCGGCGCACGATCTCCTCGGCCAGCGCGACCTCGCCCTCGGTCGGCGTGCCGAACGACGTGCCCCGCGCGACCGCGGCCTGGACCGCGTCGACGACCTCCGGGTGCGCGTGGCCGAGCAGGAGCGGACCCCACGAGCAGACCAGGTCGACGTACTCACGGCCGTCCGCGTCCACGAGGTACGGCCCGCGGCCGGACGTCATGAAGCGCGGGGTGCCGCCGACCGCGCGGAAGGCGCGGACCGGCGAGTTGACGCCGCCGGGCGTCACCGCGAGCGCCCTGGCCAGCAGCGCCTCCGAGGCGGGGGCGGGTGCGTAGCGGTCGCTCATCCGGGGGTGCTCACCGGCGGGCCTCGCGGAGCAGGCGCGCCGCCTCCACCGCCCAGTAGGTCAGGACGATCCCCGCGCCGGCGCGCCGGACCGAGGTCAGCGTCTCGACGATCGTCCGGTCCCGGTCCAGCCAGCCCCTGTCGAAGGCCGCCTCGGCCATCGCCATCTCGCCGGAGACCTGGTAGGCCGCGACCGGGACACCGAGCCGCGCCGCCTCGTCGGCGACCCGGCGCAGCACGTCGAGGTAGGGCAGCGCCGGCTTCACCATCACGATGTCCGCGCCCTCGGCGACGTCGAGCGCGAGCTCGCGCAGCGCCTCGTCCAGGTTGGCGGGGTCCTGCTGGTACGTCCGCCGGTCACCCTGCAGGGTCGACTCCACGGCCTCCCGGAACGGCCCGTAGAAGGCCGAGGCGTACTTCGCGGTGTAGGCGAGCAGCGCGGTGTCGACGTCGCCGGCGCCGTCGAGGGCGCTGCGGACCGCGCCGACCTGGCCGTCCATCATCCCGGACAGGCCGAGCACGTGGGCGCCGGCAGCGGCCTGGGCCAGGCCCATGTCGGCGTAGCGGAACAGGGTCTCATCATTGTCAACCGTGCCGTCCGCGGCGAGGACGCCGCAGTGGCCGTGGTCGGTGAACTCGTCGAGGCACAGGTCGGCCATCACGACGATGTCGTCGCCGACCTCCGCCACCACGTCGCGGATCGCGACGTTGAGCACGCCGCCCTCGTCGGTCGCGCCGGTGCCGGTCGGGTCACGCCGTTCCGGGACGCCGAAGAGCATCAGCCCGCCGACGCCCGCCTGTACCGCCTCGACGGCAGCCTTCCGCAGCGAGTCGCGCGAGTGCTGCACGACGCCGGGCATCGAGGCGATCGGCACCGGCTCGGTGGCGCCCTCCTTGACGAACATCGGCAGCACGAGGTCGGCCGCCGCCGGCCTGGTCTGGGCGACCAGGTTGCGCAGCGCGGCGGTCCGGCGCAGCCGGCGCGGCCGGCCGGCCGGGAAGGACGCGACGTCGGGCACCGGTCAGGTGGCCTTCCGCCGGGCCGACGTGCGCTTCTGCGAGGGGCGCAGCACCGGCTCGCCGGCGGCGACCGCCGCCGACCGGATCGATGCGCCGTACTCCGAGAGCGCCGTCGCGAGGTCCGCCACCGACGGGCTGGCGGCCAGGACGTCGACGCGAAGGCCGTGCTCCTCCGCCGTCTTCGCGGTCGCCGGCCCGATGCAGGCGATGACCGTCGAGGTGTGCGGCTTGCCGGCGATGCCGACCAGGTTGCGCACGGTGGAGGACGAGGTGAACACCACCGCGTCGTAGCCACCGGACTTGATGGCCTCCCGGATCGGCGCGGCCGGCGGCGCCGCGCGCACCGTCCGGTAGGCCGTGACGTCGTCGACCTCCCAGCCCCGCTCGACCAGGCCGGCGACGAGGTTCTCGGTCGCGATGTCCGCGCGCGGCAGGAAGACCCGGTCGATCGGGTCGAACACCGCGTCGTAGGGCGGCCAGTCCTCGAGCAGGCCGGAGGCCGACTGCTCGCCGCTGGGCACCAGGTCCGGCTTGATGCCCCACGCCAGCAGGTCGGCGGCGGTCTGCTCTCCGACGGCGGCGACCTTGATGCCGGCGAAGGCACGGGCGTCCAGGCCGTACTCCTCGAACCGCTCGCGCACCGCCTTGACCGCGTTGCGCGACGTGAAGGCGATCCACTCGTAGCGGCCGGTCACCAGGCCCTTGATCGCCCGCTCCATCTGCTGCGGGGTCCGCGGCGGCTCGACGGCGATCGTCGGCACCTCCTCGGGCACGGCTCCGCAGGCCCGCAGCCGGTCGGCGAGGGCACCAGCCTGCTCCTTGGTGCGCGGCACGAGCACCCGCCAGCCGAACAGGGGCTTGGTCTCGAACCAGGACAGCACCTCGCGGGACGCGACCGTGTTGCCGACCACCGTGATCGTCGGCGCACCCAGCTTGGCGGCCTTCACGTCGGCGGCGATCCGCTCCAGCGTCGAGACCACGGTGCGCTGCGAGGTGGTGGTGCCCCGCTCGGTCATCGCGACCGGCGTCTCGGCCGGCCGGCCGGCCGCGACGAGTGCCTTGGCGACGTCGCCGATCACGGCGGTGGCGGAGAGCAGCACGAGGGTCGCGTTGCCGGCGGCCAGGTTGGACCAGTCGGCGGGTCCCTTGACGCCTTCGCCGACGTTGACCACGCGCACCTCACGGTGCTTGGCCGAGGTCAGCGGGATACCGGCGTACGCGGGGACGGCACTGACCGACGACACCCCGGGGACGACCTCGAACGGGATGCCGGCCTTCGCGCACCCGGCGGCCTCCTCCGACCCGGTCGCATAGAGGAACGGGTCACCGTCGAGGAGCCGGACGACAGACCCGCCGGACTTGGCGGCCTTGACGACGAGCCGGGCGCGCACGGCATGGCTCAACGGCTGCCCGTCGTCGCCGAGCGAGCCGTCGACGACCTCGACGTCCGGCCGGCAGTAGCGCCGGACGAACGCCTCGTCCTGCGACTCGGTCACGACCACGTCGGCGCGACCAAGCAGCTCGACCGCCCGCACCGTCAGCAGGTCGGGGTCACCAGGTCCGGCGCCGACGAACGCGACGGATCCCAGCGGCTTGGCTGGCTTGGTTGAGGACTTCTTCGAGGTGGACTTTCGGGCGGGGCCGGTCACGTGACGCGCTCCAACATCAGATCAGCCGCCCCCTCGGCGAGCAGGTCGGCCGCGAGGTCGCGGCCGATCCGTGCTGCCTCGACGAGAGGTCCGGTGGCGGACAGCCGTACGCTCGCGGACCCGTCGACAGCACTGACGACGGCCCGGAGGTACAGCTCGAGGACGTGCTCGCCGTCGGCTGCTTCCCCGTAGGCCCCGACAGGGGCCGAGCAGCCGGCTTCCAGTGTGGCGAGCAGTGTGCGCTCGGCCTCCACGACGAGCCGGGTCGCGGCGTCGTCGAGGGTGCCGAGTAAGGCGAAAAGCTCGGCGGTGTGGGGGTCGACCGGAGTGCGACATTCCACCGCCAGTGCACCCTGCCCTGGAGCGGGGAGCATCTGCAGAGGATCGAGCACCTCGGTGACGGTGTCCAATCGGCCCAGCCGGGCCAGGCCGGCCCGGGCGAGCACCACGGCGTCGATCTGGCCGTCGGCCACCAGCCGCAGCCGGGTGTCGACGTTCCCCCGGACCTCGACGACCTCGAGGCCGAGGCCGAGGACGCGCAGCTGGGCGGCCCGACGCGGTGAGCCGGTGCCGACCCGGGATCCCGAGGGCAGCTCGCCGAGCGTGAGCCCGTCGCGGGCGACCAGGGCGTCGCGCGGGTCCTCGCGCGGCGGGACGGCGGCGATCACGACGTCGTCCGGCTGGGTGGTCGGCAGGTCCTTGAGCGAGTGCACGGCGACGTCGACGTCCCCGGAGGTCAGCGCCTCGCGGAGTGCGCCGACGAAGACGCCGGTGCCCCCGATCTGGGTCAGCGCCGCCCGGGAGGTGTCGCCGTACGTCGTGACCGGCACCAGCTCGACGGCCCGCCCGGTGCGCTCGGTCAGCGCGCGCGCCACCAGCTCGGCCTGCGCGGTGGCCAGCGGGCTGCGGCGGGTGCCCAGGCGCAGCGGGGCGCTCATCGGTCCCCCTCGTCGGCCTGGTCGGCCGTGTCGGCCGTGTCGGCCGTGTCGACGGTGTCGACCGGGTCGACCTCCATGTCGGCACGGGTGACGGCGTCGACCGCCGACTGGTCGAGCCCGAACAGCTTGGACAGGGCGTCCGCGTAGGACTGCCCGGAGCCGAACTGCTCGCCGGCCAGCTGCTTGACCCGGACCGTCGGGGCGTGCAGGACCTTGTCGACGACCCGCTGCACGGTCAGCTCGATCTCGGCGCGGTGCCGCGGCGCGAGGTCGGGCAGCCGACCGGCCAGCCGGGTGAGCTCGGCACGCACCACGCCGTCGGCCATGTCGCGCAGTGCGACCACGGTGGGCGCGACGCTCGCGGCACGCTGCCAGCCGAGGAACGCCGTGACCTCGTCGGCGACGATGGCGCGCGTCGCGTCGACGTCGGCCATGTGCTCGGTCGCCTCCAGCACGGTGGCCAGGGACTCGAGGTCGACGACCGTGACACCGGGGACGCCATGGGCTTCGGGCTCCACGTCACGGGGCAGGGCCAGGTCCAGCATCACCAGGGGGCGCTCGCCACGGGACCGCTGCGCGGCCGCGACGACGTCCGCGCCGATCACGTGCCCCACCGCTCCTGTGCACGACACCACGAGGTCGGCCTCGGCGAGCGCACGGGGCAGCTCGGCGAGCGGCACGGCGACACCGCCGACCGCGGCGGCCACCCGCTCGGCGTGGGCCAGCGTGCGGTTCGCGACGACGACCCGGGCTGCGCCGGCCCGCGCGACCAGGGTGGCGGCCAGGGCGCTCATCGCGCCGGCCCCGACGACCAGGGCGGAGGTCCCGGCCACCGTGCCGAGCCTCCGCTGCGCCTCCTCCAGACCAGCTGTCACCAGCGACCGACCGGCCCGGTCGATGCCGGTCTCGGTGCGGGCCCGCTTGCCGACCCGCAGCGCCTGCTGGGCGAGCGCGCCGAGCGTACGGCCCGCCGTGCCGTTGTCCTGGGCCGCGCGCAGTGCCGCCCGCACCTGGCCGAGGATCTGGCTCTCGCCGACGACCATCGAGTCGAGCCCGCAGGCGACGGCGAAGAGGTGCGCGACGGCCCGGTCCTCGTAGTGGACGTAGAGGTGCTGGGTGAGCTCGTCGATGGGCACGCCGGTGCGCAGAGCAAGCAGCTCCGAGGTCTGCGCGACACCGCCGTGGAACTTGTCGACGTCGGCGTAGACCTCGACCCGGTTGCAGGTGGAGAGCACCATCGCCTCGCCCGCGTGGTCGCTCGCGACCACGTCGTCGAGCAGCTTCACGGAGGCGTCGGCCGGCAGGGCGGCGCGCTCGAGCAGCTCGACCGGCGCGGTCCGGTGGGACAGGCCCACGACGAGGACGCTCACGGGATGACCACCTCCGCGAGGGCCGGCAGGTCCGGCAGCTGGTCGGTGAGCGACCGGGGGCCGATCTTGCGCTGCTCGTGGAACGCGAGGATCTGCAGCTCGATCGACATGTCGACCTTGCGGACCTCGACGTGGTCGGGGACGACGAGCACCGCGGGCGCGAAGTTCAGGATGCTGCTCACCCCGCCGGCCACCAGCCGGTCGCAGACGTCCTGGGCGACCGTGGCGGGCGTCGCGATCACCGCGATGGCGATGCCGTGGGTGCCGATGACCCGCTCGAGCCGGTCGAGGTGCTCGACCTGGAGGCCGGCGATCTCGGTCCCGACGATCTCCGGGTCCGCGTCGACCAGGGCCCGGATCGCGAACCCGCGGGACGCGAAACCGCCGTAGTTCGCCAGGGCGTGGCCCAGATGGCCGAGCCCGACGATGACGACGGGCCAGTCCTGGGTCAGCCCGAGCTCCCGGGACACCTGGTAGACGAGGTAGTCGACGTCGTATCCCACGCCCCGGGTGCCGTACGAGCCCAGGTAGGACAGGTCCTTGCGCAACTTGGCCGAGTTGACCCCCGCCGCGGCCGCGAGCTCCTCCGAGGACACCGTCGAGACGCCCTCGTCGGAGAGGGTCCCGAGCGCCCGCAGGTAGACCGGGAGGCGGGCGACCGTCGCATCGGGGATCCCTTGGCGCGCGTGGCCGTTCCCCCGGGCCCGCGCGGCGCGGGAACCCCGGGTGGAGCTCGGTCCAGAGGTCGTCACGGGTCTCCAGTCACGGTCGGGACGCTTGCCAGGTTAAGCGCTTGTGAACGTGAGCACAAAGTGAGCGGAGCCGGCCGCTCGGCCGGGCCAGCTGCCTCGGCGGATCAGGCTCGCAGCGCAGCGCGGAGCCGGTCCTCGCTGACCCGCCAGAAGTCGTGCGGCTCGCCGTCGACGAGCGTCACCGGGATCTGCTGCCAGTACCGCTCGTGCAGCGCCGGGTCGTCCAGCGTGCTGCGCTCCTCGAAGGTCTCGCCGAGCTCGGCCGTGACCCGGGCCACCACCTCGCGGGCCTCGTCGCAGAGGTGGCACCCCGGCTTGCCGATCAGGAGCACCCGCGGCCTCCCGGCGCCGCTCACCTGGCCCCTCCCTCGCGCAGCCGGCCCTTGGCGACCTTGCCGGTCGCCGAGTGGGGCAGCGCGTCGACGACCTCGACGACCGTGGGGCGCTTGAACCGGGCCAGCCGCCGGGCGGCGTGCGCGGTGACGTCCTGCGGACTCAGCGCGGCGCCCGGCACGGGGACGACGAACGCCTTCACGGCCTCACCGGTCTCGGGGTCGGGGACGCCGATGACCGCCACCTCCGCCACGTCGGGATGGTCGCCCAGAGCGTCCTCGACCTCGCGGGGATACACGTTGAAGCCACTCACCAGGACCAGCTCCTTGCGGCGGTCGACCAGGAAGAGGTCCCCGTCGTCGTCGGCGTACGCCACGTCACCGGTCGGCCACCAGCCCTGTCTGTCCGGGCCGTCGGCACCGTCCGGCCAGTAGCCGGAGAACAGGTTGTCGCCCCGGACCCACAGCTCGCCCGGGTCGGCGTCGACGGCCGGGTCCCCCGACTCGTCGAGCAGCTGCACCTCGACGCCGGGGAGTGGCCGGCCGATCGAGCCCGCCTTGACGGTGGGGGCGGCCAGCGTGCTCGACACCACCGGTGCGGTCTCGGTGAGCCCGTAGCCCTCGTGCACGGTGAGACCGGTCCGGTCCCGGATGCGCTCGGCGACCTCCGCGGGCAGGGACGACGAGCCGGAGGCGAGCAGGCGGACACCCCGCAGGGCCTCGAGGTCCCCCTGCCGGGCCCAGGCGACGTACATCGGTGGTGCCCCCGGGACGTTGGTCACGCCCTCGGTCCGGATCGTGTCGAGGCTCCCGGCCGGGTCGAAGCGATCGGTGAGCAGCGCGGTCGCCGCGGTCGAGGCGACCATGCCCAGGCCCGCGTTCAGGCCGTAGATGTGGAACAGGGGCAGGACGAGCAGGACGACGTCGTCCTCGCGCATCGGCGCCGGGTCGAGGGCCGCGCACTGGCGGAGGTTGGCCAGGAGCGCGCGGTGGCTCAGCATGGCGCCGCGCGGCCGGCCGGTGGTCCCGGAGGTGAACATCAGGACGGCGAGGTCCTCGCCGCCTCCCACGGCGTCCTGCGGCCCGGCGGGCCTGCCGGCCGCCACGACCGAGTCGAAGCCGGCCGGGTCGACCAGCACCCGGTGGCTGCCGGCGACGGCCTCCTCGACGACAGCCGTGGTGGCGTCCTCGCAGAGCACGGCCTTGGCGCCCGAGTCGGCCAGCATCCCCGCGACCTCGGGCGCGGTGTAGCCCGTGTTCACCGGGACCGCCACCAGCCCGGCGCGCAGGGTCGCGAAGTAGGCGACGACGAACGCCGGCGAGTTGGACAGGCACAGCGCCACCCGGTCGCCGGGCCGGAGGTGCAGCTCGGCGCGCAGGCCGACCGCCGCGGCGTCGACGTCGCGGTCCAGCTCGGCCCAGCTGAGGCGTGTGACGGGTGCGGCGCCGCCGGCCGGGAGGTGCCGGAGCGCGGTCTCGTCACCACGCCGTCCGGCCGCGGCCCGGACCAGGTCGGCAACGTTGGCGCTCGGCGAGCCGGCGTCGGGGACGGGCACCGCCGCAGTCTGGCACAGGGCCTACGCTCTGCGGTCATGGCGAGCGAGCCCGCCCAGGACGTCGCGTCGTCGCCGGACGGCGATGCCCTCGCGGCCGGGCGCGCCTCCGCCGCGGCGGCCGAGGTCGAGGCCGCGTTGCAGGTCCCCCCGGACCCCCGCGCCGCCGCGTTCTTCGACGTCGACAACACGGTCATGCAGGGTGCGTCGATCTTCCACCTCGCCCGCGGCCTCTACGCCCGCGACTTCTTCACGGTCCGCGACATCGGACGCTTCGCCTGGGCGCAGGCGCGCTTCCGGGTCGTCGGCCGCGAGGACATGGGCACCGTGCACGAGGCGCGCGAGACGGCGCTGACGTTCGCCGCCGGCCACTCTGTGGCGGAGCTCACCGCGATCGGCGAGGAGGTCTTCGACGACGTGATGGCCGCCAAGGTCTGGCCGGGCACCCGGGCGCTGGCCCAGATGCACCTCGACGCCGGGCAGCGGGTCTGGCTGGTCACCGCCACCCCCGTCGAGGTGGCCACGGTGATCGCCAAGCGGCTCGGGCTGACCGGCGCCCTCGGGACGGTCGCCGAGACCGAGGACGGGGTCTACACCGGCCGACTGGTCGGCGAGATCCTGCACGGTGAGGCCAAGGCGGCGGCCGTGCGGGCCCTCGCCGAGCAGGAGGGCCTGGACCTCGGCGCCTGCTCGGCGTACTCCGACTCCGCGAACGACATCCCCCTGCTCTCGCTGGTGGGCCAGCCCTGCGCCATCAACCCGGACGGACGGCTGCGCGCGTACGCCCGCGAGCACGGGTGGCGGATCCGGGACTACCGCACCGGCCGGAAGGCCGCCAAGGTCGGCGTCCCGACCGCCGCGGGGCTCGGGGCGGCCGCCGGGGCGGTGGCCGCAGCGCTGTCGGCCCGCCGCCGCCGGTCCTGACGGGTTCGTCTGGGCGGATTTGTACCCGCGGGTAACCGGCGTTACCGTCGGAGGCTGCCCCGCGAGACGTTCGTCACACCACCGGGGCGGGTAGAGCAGCCAGCGACGGGCGGCGGAGGGAGAGTGGGTGCACGGCACTCTCGCGCTCCCGGGACCGGTCGCCCTTGCCGAGCTGCGGGCCCTGGTCGCCGCCGAGCTCGGCATCGCCCTGTCGACCGTCCAGGCCCCTGGCTCCCCCGGTGGCCGTCCGGCCGGCGCTCCGGCGGACGGCAACCCGCAGGGCGAGCGCATCGCAGCGCTCGTCACGCTGGCCCAGCAGGGCGACGGCGCGGCGTTCGGAGAGATCTACGACGCATACGTCGACTCGATCTACCGCTACCTCTACTACCGGGTGGGCTCGCACGCCGTGGCGGAGGACCTGACCTCGGAGACCTTCCTGCGGGCGCTGCGCCGGATCGACTCCTTCACCTGGCAGGGCAAGGACATCGGGGCCTGGTTCGTCACGATCGCCCGCAATCTGGTGGCCGACCACGTGAAGTCCAGCCGGTTCCGGCTCGAGGTCACCACCGCCGACATGCTCGACGCCGACCGAGCCGACGAGGGCATCGAGGACGAGGTGCTCAGCCGGCTGCAGAACGCCGTCCTCCTCGACGCCGTCAAGGCGCTCAAGCCCGAGCAGCAGGAGTGCATCATGCTGCGCTTCCTGCAGGGGCTCACGGTCGCCGAGACCTCCGACGTCATGGGCCGCTCGGAGGGCGCCATCAAGCAGCTCCAGCTCCGAGCCGTCCGGGCTCTCGCGAAGTTGATGCCCGAGAGGGTGTCGTGAGCACCCCCGCACGCCCCGTAACCGTCGTCATCCGCCCTCGTTGTCATGTCGGCACAGCGCCGCGCGGGCAGCGCGCGGCAGACGGACGTGACAGACGAGGGGGTGCCGGCGGATGAGCGTGGTAACGGGGATCGCCGACGCCCTGCCCGGGCGCCGCCGCGAGGCGGAGCTGTTCGCGGCACTGCTGGACGGCCTGCCCACCCGCGACCTGTCCGGTGCGCGGCCGGTCGACCTCGCGGCTCGCGCGGACCTCGCCGACCTCGCTGCTCTGACCCGGACCCTGGTGCCCGTCGAGCACGTCCCGAGGTCGCCGTTCCGCATGGCGCTCCGCGAGCGCCTGGTGACCGAGGCGAACAGCCGGGTGCCGGCCGTTCCGGCGCAGCGCGATGCCGCGGTTGCCGCGGGTGCACCGGCGCGGCCGAGGTTGCGTCGTGCGGTCGCGACCGTCGCCCTGGCGGCGGTGGTGACCGGCGTCGGCGCCTCGGCGGCGAGCACCCGCGCCCTGCCGGGCGACTCTCTGTACGGCCTCAAGCGCCAGATCGAGTCCGTCCAGCTCGCCCTGGCCGGCTCCGACCTCGAGCGGGGGCGTGAGCTGCTCGAGCAGGCGAACAGCCGGCTCGGCGAGGCCGAGCGCCTGGCGGCCTCCTCGGAGGTCTCCGCGCCCGAGACCCAACGGGCGCTGGTCGAGACGCTCGACGACATGACGGACGCGACAGCCGAGGGAGCGACGGCGCTCACCGACTCCTACCGGGAGACGGGTGACGAGGAGCCGATCGTGCTGCTCGACCGGTTCGTGGCCGACCAGCGGGAACGACTGCAGGACCTGATGATGCTGCTCGATCCCGGTCTGCGTGAACGGCTCGCCGGCGTGCTCGAGACGCTCGCGAGTATCGAACGGACGACCACCGCCCTCCTGGGGACCGCCACGGATCCGGTGTCGAGCGCATCGCCCGAGGCCGGGCGCGCCTCCGGGGACGGCTGGGCCGTGAGCCGCCTGCAGGACCAGGCCCTGGCGCTCGCCGACGACGCGGGTCTGGCCGCCGGCCCGGGGGACGCGTCGACTGACGGCGAGGCCGGGACCGCGGGCGGGGGCCTGGTGGGTGACGTGCTCGACACCGTCGACGGCACCCTCGGCGGCGGCGGCTCCGGCAGTACGTCGGGAGGTACGTCCAGCGGTTCGGGCGGTCTCGTGGGAGGCGACGGGAAGGTGTCGACGCCGACTCTGGACCCCGTGACGCCGCTGCCGCTCCCCTTGCCGACGACCGAGCCCCTGCCGACCTCCGATCCTCTGCCGAGCATCGACCCCTCGACCGTCACCTCGCCCCTGCCGACCGTGAGTGTCTGCGTCCCCGTCCCGCCGCTGACCACCTGCTGACACGCGGGAAACCGCTTACGTGTCGAGCGTCGGTCCTTCCCCGTCACCGGACCGGTCGCGACCGGCGCCGAGCAGCACCCTGGTCATGGCATTCCGGGTGTCGTCGAGCTCTGCGAGCGCCGCGTCGAGATGCGTCCCCGCGACATCGACGGGCGCGTCGGTCGCGGCACCGCCAGCGCCCGTGTCTGCGTCAGCAGCTAGCAGCGCGGCGCGGCGCAGCAGCTCCTTGAGGAACGACGCCGTGACGCCCTCGGTCCTCGCCGCCATCGCGTCGAGATGCGCCGGATCGACGACGAGTCGCCCGCGGTAGAGGCCCAGCAGTGCGCGTCTCGCCGACTCGTCGGGGAGGCCGAGCTCGACCGCCTGGTCCACGCGTCCGGGCCGAGCCGCCAGGGCCGGCTCGAGAAGGTCGGCGCGGTTCGTGGTGAGCAGGAACACGACGTCGACGTCCTCGCCCAGACCGTCCATCTCGTTGAGTAGCTGGAACAGCAAGGGGTGCTCCCCCGCATAGGCGCCCCGGTCCTCAGCGATCAGGTCGACGTCCTCGACGACCACGATCGCCGGCGCCAGCGTCCGGGCGACGGAGCAGGCCTCGGCGATGAGATGCATTGAGCGGCCGGTCAGCTCGATGACCGTGACGCTCTTGGTCCGGCCGACCAGGTAGCGCACCGTGTGCGTCTTGCCGGTGCCTGGCGGGCCGTAGAGCAGGAGGCCGCGCTTGAGGTGCTGGCCGCTGGCAAGGAGCCGTTCCCGGTGTTCGCCTACTCGGACGACCTGGCGTTCCACCGACTCGAGCACTCCGTCGGGAAGCACGACCGCGGACCGGTCGAGGCTCGGTCGGCGATGGAAGTGCAGAAAGGTCTTCCCCGGATCGAAGATCTCTCCGCCGAAGGAGAGGACCTGTCCGCGGAACACGTTGCGCGCTCGGGCCAGGCGACGTACGTCAGCCGCGGCTTCGGCGGCCGCGCCAGGCTCGTTGCTCACGACCTGCAGCGTCACCCCCTGCTGCATGCCGTGCTGGTCGGGGCCGCGCAGCAGGAAGGCTGTGCGTCGGCCGTTCTCCGTCACCAGGTACAGCGCGCACGCGGCGCACGCGCGCACCTGGCCGTCCGGACCGACGGGCACGTTGGTGGTCGCCACGTTGCCCGGCCGCGGGCCCCACGACTCCCGCGCCGCGGCTGGGTTGAGCAGCTCGGTGAGCCCGAACGGCTGGTGCTGGAAGTTGGCCACCCCGACGACCTCGTGCCGCCGTCCGGGCTCTGCCAACCACGCCTCCAGCCCTGCCTGCACGTTGACGTGGTCGTAGCCGCGCCACGACTCCTCCACGACCGCGACGTCGGCACCGAGCGGGCCGAGGTGGTCGCGTAGCGTCCCGTTGAGGGTCGGCGTCAGGTCGGCGCGCGCTGCACGCACGACACCGCGCACGGCGCGCCGCCCCAGCCGTCGGACGTCGGCGAGCTCGGGACGGCCGTCGGGGGTCGGGCCCTCGGGCGTACCCGTGCTGACGACCTGCGAGAACCCGTCCCCCGTCACGTGCGACCTCCTCCGTCGGTGGTGCCCACACGGTAAAGCGTCTCGGCCGGCGCCGTAGGGTCGGCGAGTAGCCGGTTCCCGCGTTTCCGTTGTGTCAGGAGGAAGCATCCATGGCCAAGGCACCCCGCGACGTCGAGCGCATCTACTCCACGGCGGAGGCCGTCGCCAAGCTGCGTCGGCTGGCCGACGCGCTCGAGACCGACAAGCCGTTCCGCATCCAGATCGCGGGAGAGCGGATCCGCGTCCCCGCCCGCGGCGAGTTCTCGATCGAGCACGAGCGCGGCGAGGGCGAGGAGGAGATCGAGCTCCAGCTGAAGTGGCGGCTCGACGACTCGACGCCGGAGGACACCGACGACGGACCCGTCGTCTAAGAGCTCCTGCTCCTCAGAAGAAGATCGACCGGCGCGCCATGAGCAGCCGGTACAAGGTGTGCTGGATCGTCTCGCGCACCTGGTCGGTCAGGTTGAAGACCAGCATCGGGTCGTCAGCCGCCCCGAGCCCGTAGCCGTCGGTCATGATCGGCTCGCCGAACTCGATGATCCACTTGCTCGGCAGCGGGATGGCGCCGAGCGGTCCCAGCAAGGGGAAGGTCGGGGTCACCGGGACGTACGGCAGGCCGAGCAGCCGCGCCAGCGTCTTCATGTTGCCGATGATCGGGTAGATCTCCTCGGCGCCGACGATCGAACACGGGATGATCGGCACCTGCGCGCGCAGCGCCGCGGAGACGAACCCGCCGCGGCCGAAGCGCTGAAGCTTGTAGCGCTCGGAGAACGGCTTGCCGATGCCCTTGAAGCCCTCTGGCCAGACGCCGACCAGCTCGCCCTTGTGCAGCAGGCGTTCGGCGTCGGCGTTGCACGCCAGGGTCGTGCCCGTCTTGCGGGCCAGCTCGCTGATCACGGGCGTCGAGAAGACGAGGTCGGCGCCGAGCATCCGCAGGTGACGGTGAGCGGGGTGGTGGTCGAGCAACGCGATCTGGGTCATCACCGAGTCGAGCGGGATGGTGCCGGAGTGGTTGGCCACGAGCAGCGCACCGCCCTCGACCGGGACGTTCTCCAGACCCCTGGTCTCGACCCGGAAGTACCGGTCGTAGAGGGGTCTGACCATGGCCAGCAGGACGTGCTCGGTCAGCTCGGGGTCGAAGCCGAACTCGTCGATCTCCACGTCGCCGGTCAGCCGCCGGCGGACGAACGCCAGCGCCGCCGCGACCTTGCGCTCCCACTCCGGCATCTCCTCGGGGACCACCGGGGGCACCGGGACGACCGGCTCCTGCGCTGCCTCCTGTGCTGTCTCCTTGGCCACCGCCTCAGGTCCCTCCGGGGACGCCGGTGCCGGTGACAGGGGTGCAGCCGGTGCCCTCGAGGACGTCTTGGTTCGCTTCCTCGGCGGCGCCGGCGCCGGAGCGCTGTCGTCGAGCAGCGGGCTGCTGCGGCGGCGGGCCCGCTCGCCGCTCGCCCGCGAGGCTCCCGCGGCGACCGAGTCCGCCGCGGCGGCACCCCGCGGGGCGGGCCGCCGGGGCGGCCGCTCGCCATCACCGATGGGGATCACCCGGGCGTCAGGCACGGCGACCACCGGTCGGGAGCCCGCTCACGACGTCGCGCATGGTGCGTTCGACGGCCTGCACCGTGTCCGGCGAGAGCGGTCCGTGCAGGCCCTGGCGGGTGACGAAGTCGTCGAACGCCTCACGGGTGGAGTAGCGC
>DASVED010000259.1:0-4776 GCA_036380775.1 Actinomycetes bacterium | reverse complement strand
GACGGGTTCCGCAACTTCCTCCGGCCCGGCGAGAAGACGCCGCCGGAGACCCTGCTGCTGGACCGGGCGAACATGCTGCGGCTCACCGCGCCGGAGATGACGGTGCTCGTTGGCGGGCTGCGGGCCCTGGGCGCCAACGTCGGTCAGTCGTCGCTCGGCGTCCTCACCGACCGCCCGGGGACGTTGACGAACGACTTCTTCGTCGAACTGCTCGGCATGGGCACCGAGTGGTCTGCTTCGGAGTCGCAGGAGAACGTGTACGAGGGCCGGGACCGCGCCACCGGCGAGGTCACCCGGACGGCCACCGCGGTCGACCTCGTCTTCGGCGCCAACTCGCAGCTGCGGGCGATCGCGGAGGTCTACGCGTCCGACGACGCGGATGAGAAGTTCGTACGGGACTTCGTGGCCGCCTGGGACAAGGTGATGAACCTCGACCGGTTCGATCTGTGACGACAAAGGGTTTCAGCCCAACGACCTCGCCAATCGCTGCAGCTCGGCCGCGGCGCCGCGGTCGACGGGCGGACCGTGGCCGACGAGGATAACGCGCGGCTCCAGCCCAGCGAGCTTGCGGACCGAGTCCGCGGCCGCCGCGTCGTCCTCGGTGAACTGCGGGTTCGAGCCGGCGAGTCCATCTGTGTTGGTCACTGCGTCCCCGGCGACGAGCACGGCGGCGTCGTGGTCGAACACTGCTATGTGACCCGCGGTGTGGCCCGGACTGCCGACCACCTGCAGGCCGAACGCCTCGTCGCCGTCGGCGACTGCGCGCAACCGCCGAGGTGCATCGATCTCGCCGAGGTCGGGCTCTCCGGCGTACAGCGTCGCGCCGGTCGCCCGGTCTGCGACGTCGCCGACACTGCCTACATGGTCGGCACAGCCCCGATCTGGTCCGTGCTGCCCCCGACCCCGGTGTCGACGCGTGACCAGTCCAGCCCGGCTGCCTCGGCCGGGCTGGTGCTCGCGGGGGGTGAAGCCGTTTCTGGCTCCGGCGCCGACCGGCTCCGTCCCGCGCCGCTGGCGCCGCTGCCCTCACCACCGGTCCTGCACGCGGCCAACCCGACGACGGCGACCCCGAGCACACCGCGGCCGGCCCGGACGAGAAAGAACCGCCGTCCGAAGGTCCGGGTCGTGTCCCCGCTCATGCCCCGACCGTGCTGCCGCGTCGTCTGGCCGTCAAGCAACGTCCGGTCACAGGCGGGCCCTACAGGGGCAATGGCACTGACCAAGATCGTCCGGAATGTCCGAGCCAGCGGCCGGCACGTCGAGTCAAAGGCACGCGGAAAGTTCGAAGGTGCTTGCCGATCACTGGTGGTCCGGCCAGAGTGCCTCAAGCACAGTGCGGGCGACAGGCACGGATGAGGACGGCCGGCCCGCTCAGGGAGGGAACTCGCACATGCGTTCACGCTCGATCCTGGCTGCCTTCGGCGCCGCCGCCATCGCCTCGGTGGTGGTCGGTACGCCGGCGCAGGCGGCCTCGCCCCCGCTCATCGAGGGGTTGGCCGGCCCGCTGTCGCTGTCCGTCGACCACGGCAAGATCTATGTTGCCCAGTCGTTCGGCGGGAAGCTGACGCGCTTCGACACCGACGGCAGCGGTGGCAAGAACCTGGTCAGGCGCAACCCGAGCATCGAGATCGCCGCCGTCGAGGCGGCGGGGCCGGGCGTGCTGTTCGCGATGACCGGGAAGAACAAGGACGGAAAGAAGTTTGCCCGTCTCATGCACCGGGCCTCGGACGGCACCATCACCCGCCGCGCCGACCTCCGGGGCTTCGAGAAGTCGTTCAACCCCGATGGACACCGGACCTACGGCTTCCGGGACCTGGGCGACAACTGCACCGAGAAGCTTCCCGAGGAGATCGGTGACCCGTCGTACCAGGGCATCGTCGACTCGCATCCTTACGCGACGGCACTGATGGGCGACGGCACGGTCGTCGTCGCCGACGCGGCGGGGAACGACATCATCACGGTGAGTCCTAGCGGCTTCCGGACCGAGCTGGCGACCCTGCCGGCCCAGCCGCTCAAGGTGACCACGTCACGTGCGGCCGCCTTCCACTTCCCGGCTTGCACCATCGGGCACCGGTTCTGGTTCGAGCCGGTTCCCACCGATGTGGAGGTCCGTAACGGCCTGCTCTATGTCTCGACTCTTCCTGGCGGACCGGAGGACCCGAGCCTGGGGGCACGCGGCAAGGTCTACATGATTCACCCACGCACATCTGAGATCACGCTGCTCGGGCGCGGCTTCGCCGGCGCCACGAACCTGGCGGTCGGACCCCGAGAAGGCGAGATCTTCGTGACCGAGCTGTTCGGGAACGCCATCTCCACCATCAAGGATGGCGTCGCGAAGAAGGTCTTCACGGTCCCTGCACCCTCTGCGATCGAGTGGCACAGGGGACGCTTGTTCGCCACGCAGGACACCTTCGAGAACGGCTCCATCATCAAGCTCAACCCCTGACGGAGACTCAACTGCTGCCGCCGCCCGGTGCCCGCACTGGGCGGCGGCACACCCCCAGAGGGTGACCACATGACCACCAAGCCGACGATCGTCACGGTCGACGACGACCCCGAGGTGTCGCAGGCGATCACGCGCGACCTGCGCGCCAGGTACGGGTCCGACTACCGGATCGTCCGGGCGACGTCGGGCGCCCAGGCTCTGTCGGCACTCACCGAGCTCGCTCTGCGGGTGCGACCGGTCGCGCTGATCGCGACCGACCAGCGGATGCCGGAGATGACCGGCACCGAGATGCTGGGCCTGGCGCGGGAGCACGCGCCGGACGCCAAGTTCCTCCTGCTCACGGCCTACGCCGACACCGACGTCGCGATCAAGGCGATCAACGACATCGGCCTCGACTACTACCTGCTCAAGCCGTGGGACCCGCCGGCCGAGCGGCTGTACCCCGTCATCGACGACCTGCTGGGCGACTGGCAGCAGTCGCACCCGCAGGACACGGGAGACGTCCAGGTGGTCGGTCACCGCTGGTCGGAGCGCAGTCACGACGTCAAGACGTTCCTTGCGCGCAACCACGTGCCGTACCGGTGGCTCGACGTCGACCGTGACGAGGAGGCACAGCGGCTCCTGGAGATCGCGCACGCCGAGATCGACGATCTCCCGCTGGTGCTCGTGCCGGACGGCGAGGTCCTCCGGTCCCCGACCACTCTGGTCCTTGCCGGTGCGCTCGGCCTGCGTACCCGCGCCGAGCAACCGCTCTATGACCTGTGCATCGTCGGCAGCGGGCCGGCAGGGCTCGCCGCCGCCGTGTACGCCGCGTCCGAGGGGTTGCGGACGGTCGTGGTGGAGCGCGAGGCGCCCGGTGGGCAGGCCGGCCAGAGCGCATCGATCGAGAACTACCTCGGCTTCCCGAAGGGGCTGTCAGGTGCTGACCTCACGCACCGTGCTGTCGCCCAGGCAGCTCGCTTCGGGGCAGAGATGGTGCTGGCCCGCGACGTCGTGTCGTTCGAGACGCGGGGACCGGTGCGCGCTGTGCGGTTCGGGGACTCGGAGGAGCTCGAGGCCCGCGCGCTGCTCGTGGCGACGGGCGTGTCGTACCGACGGCTGGAGGCACCCGGCCTCGAGGGGCTCACGGGGCGCGGGGTGTACTACGGCGCGACCGCGAGCGAGGCGATCCAGTGCCAGGGCGACGAGGTGTACGTCGTCGGCGCTGCCAACTCGGCAGGCCAGGCTGCGCTGAACCTGGCCCGCTATGCGAAGCGCGTGGTGCTGGTCGTGCGCGGACGTGCGCTCGAGGACAGCATGTCGCTCTACCTGATCGCGCGGATCAGGGCGGCGCCGAACATCGAGGTGCGCTTCCGCAGCGAGGTGGTGTCCGCCCGCGGCGACGGCCACCTGGAGGCCATCACGCTGGGCGATCGGGACTCGGGCACGGAGGAGGAGTCGCTGACGAGCTGGTTGTTCGTGTTCATCGGTGCGTCACCGCGGACCGACTGGCTAGGCTCTGACGTGGTCCGCGACGACAAGGGGTTCGTCATCACCGGGCACGACCTCCTCGCCTCATCGCAGGCAGCTGCCTGGACGCTGGCCCGCGCGCCCTTCGCGCTGGAGACCAGCGTTCCAGGCGTCTTCGCCGCCGGTGACGTGCGGCTGGACTCGATGAAGCGCGTCGCGTCGGCCGTCGGTGAGGGCGCGATGTCGGTCTACCTCGTGCACCGCTACCTGGCGACGATGTGATGGACCTCGGCGACCTCCGCCCCATCGGACTCTTCGACGGGATGGGCGACGACCAGCTGCGCGAGCTGGCCGAGGCAGGCACCGAGGTGCGGTTCGCACCGGGCGACGAGCTGTTCCGAGAGGGTGCGGCCGCCGACTTCTGGTGGGTGCTCGTGGACGGCCGGATCGACCTTGTGCGCCACGTCGGCCGGGAGGAGACCAGGCTCGGCGCGATGGACGCCCCTGGTCGGTGGGCGGGTGGGTTCCGAGCATGGGACGACCACGGGGTCTACCTGGCCACCGGGCGCGCCTCCGTGGCCGGCCGTGTCCTGCGCGTCCCCGCCGCGGCCCTGAGGGACTGGTCGAGCGCCTGGTTCCCCTTCGGCGCGCATCTCATCGAGGGCCTGTTCCGGACGGCGCGCAACTTCGAGTCGGTGACGCGCCAGCGGGAGGCCCTTGTCGCTCTGGGCACCCTCGCGGCCGGCCTGGCACACGAGATCAACAACCCGGCCGCCGCTGCGACGCGGGCGGTCGACGCCCTGGAGGAGGCGTTCGAGACATTGGTCGGGTCCCTCGGACGGCTCGCGGCGCAGTCGATCACCGCGCAGCAGTTCGCCGCT
>DASVED010000258.1:0-2301 GCA_036380775.1 Actinomycetes bacterium | reverse complement strand
GAGCTGCGGGCGCTGCTCGTCGGCGGTGTCGACCCGCACGACCTGCCCGACCCGACCGCGGCGCTCGCGGCGATCGACGCGGCTCGGTTCGTGGTCAGCCTCGAGCTGCGCCAGTCGGCCGTGACCGAACGCGCCGACGTCGTGCTGCCGGTGGCTGCCGCCGTCGAGAAGTCCGGGACCTTCGTGGACTGGGAGGGCCGGCCGAGGCCGTTCGCCGAGGTGCTGCGCGGGACCAACGCGATGCCCGACGTCCGCGTCCTGCACGCCCTGGCCGATGCGATGGGTGTCGACCTCGGCCTGCCCGACGTCGCGACCGCCCGGGCCGAGATCGAGGAGCTGGGCGGCTGGGACGGCGACCGGGCGGAGTTCACGCTGGTCGACCCGGTGCCGCCCGCACCGGCCAGCCTGAGTGCCGGCCGGGTCGTCCTGTCCACCTGGCCGTTGCTCCTCGACGCCGGACGCCTGCAGGACGGCGAGCCCTACCTCGCGGGGACAGCCAAGACCGCCGTCGCCCGCCTCTCGCCCGCGACCGCTGCGGCGATCGGCGTCGCCGACGGCGCACCGGTCACCGTCTCGACCGACCGGGGTGAGGTCACCGCGCCGGCCGCGATGACCGACATGCCCGATGGCGTGGTCTGGCTGCCCACCAACTCCGACGGCGTCCACGTCCGGCTCGGCCTGGGCGCCGCCAACGGATCCCGGGTCCGGATCCGAGCCGGCTCGACGTCCGTCGAGCCGGCGGGTGGTGCCCGATGACCCCGCTCGCCGTGCTCGCCTCGCCGGAGGTCCCGGGGTTCGGTGACGACCCCTGGTGGCTGGTGATCGGCAAGGCCGTGGCCATCTTCGTCTTCCTCGTCGTGATGACGCTGTTCACCATCTACCTCGAGCGCCGCGTCGTGGGCCGGATGCAGCACCGGATCGGCCCCAACAGGGTCGGCCCGGCCGGTCTGCTGCAGAGCCTCGCCGACGGCATCAAGCTGGCGCTGAAGGAGGACATCATCCCGAAGGCCGCCGACAAGGTGGTCTTCATCCTGGCGCCGATCATCTCGACCACTCCGGCCTTCCTGGCCTTCGCCGTCATCCCGTTCGGGCCCGAGGTGTCGGTGTTCGGCGAGCGCACCCCGCTCCAGCTCACCGACCTGCCGGTCGCCGTGCTGTACATCCTGGCCGTCGCCTCTGTCGGCATCTACGGCATCGTCCTGGCCGGCTGGTCCAGTGGCTCGACCTACCCGCTGCTCGGAGGCCTGCGGTCGTCGGCCCAGATGATCTCGTACGAGGTCGCGATGGGCCTGTCGTTCGTCGGTGTCTTCCTCTACGCGGGCTCGATGTCCACGTCCGAGATCGTGCAGGCGCAGAGCGACTACTGGTTCGCGATCCTGCTCTTCCCGTCGTTCGTCATCTACGCCATCTCGATGGTCGGCGAGACGAACCGCGCGCCGTTCGACCTCCCCGAGGCGGAGGGCGAGCTGGTCGGCGGGTTCCACACCGAGTACTCCTCCCTGAAGTTCGCGCTGTTCTTCCTGGCGGAGTACGTCAACATGGTGACCGTCTCGGCGCTCGCCACGACGCTGTTCCTCGGCGGCTGGCGTGCCGGGTGGCCGCTGTCACTCTGGGACGGCGCCAACGAGGGCTGGTGGCCGGTCCTCTGGTTCACCCTCAAGGTGTTCCTCTTCCTGTTCGTCTTCATCTGGCTCCGCGGGACTCTTCCCCGGCTCCGCTACGACCAGTTCATGCGGCTCGGCTGGAAGGTTCTCATCCCGGTCGCGCTCGGCTGGCTGCTGCTCGTCGCGACCGTCCGGGCGCTGAACAACGAGTACGAGTTCGACACCCGAGAGGTGCTCATCTACGGCGGGATCGTCGCCGGGGTGATCATCGGCCTGACCTTCGTCTGGGACCTCGTGGTGGCGGGCCGGGAGGTGGAGGAGGAGGAGCCCGAGGAGTTCGACCCGATGGCGGGTGGTCATCCGGTACCCCCGTTGCCCGGTCAGTCGCTCCCGGCGCTCACCGCCGTCGGCGCGGGCAGCCCGCCGGCCGACCGCAGTGACTCCACCCCCGACGGCTCGACCGACAACCAGGAGGGCGAGCGCTGATGGAGCTCCCGACCCAGCTCAAGGGGTTCGGTGTCACCTTCTCGACGATGTTCAAGAAGGTCGTCACCGAGCAGTACCCCGAGGAGAAGAAGCCGACCGAGCCCCGCTTCCACGGCCGTCACGTCCTCAACCGCCACCCCGACGGTCTCGAGAAGTGCATCGGCTGCGAGCTCTGCGCCTGGGCGTGCCCGGCCGACGCGATCTACGTCGA
>DASVED010000257.1:0-19941 GCA_036380775.1 Actinomycetes bacterium | reverse complement strand
GTGATGAACTCGTCGCCCAGGCCGTACTTGAAGGTCACCCGCTTCGCGTCGACCCAACGCGGGACGAGGAGGACCTCCTCGTGCTCGACGTTGACGCACTCGACCGGGCCGATCCCTTCGGGGAACTCGAAGACCTCGGGCTCGCTGAACGGCTCGGTAGTGAACCAGCCACGGTCCTTCTCCCACACCACCGGTGGGTTGAGACACTCCTCGATCGTCGTCCAGATGCTGAAGGACGGGGCGAACGAAAAGCCGTCCACCACGAGGTTCGCGCCGTCTCGGACGCCGATCTCGTCGATCTCGTCGAAGAGGTGGTCGGCGGCGTACCGCGCGAACACGTCGGAGAGCCCCGGCTCGATACCGATGCCGGCCAGGCAGAGCCGACCGGCCGCCTCCCAGCCCCCGGCTTTGGCGAACTGCTCGTCGCCCAGCTTGACCCCGGTCTTCTCGTGCGGGCTCTGCGGGTGCGGACGGGACAGGGACATCGCCATGTCGAGGTAGTCCACGCCGGCTGCGAACGCGCCGTCGAAGATCGGCATGACGAACCGCGGGTCGACAGCGTTCAGGACGTGGGTGACCCGGTGCTCACGGCAGAGGGCGGCGACGGCGTCGGCCGACGAGGCGTCGACCTGCGCCGCCACGAACCGCCCGTCGTCGGCGTGCGGCTCGACGGCACGCTCCGCCCGGCGTACGTCGTAGTCCGCCACCACCATGGCCTCGAAGAAGTCGCGCCGGGCGGCGATGCCGACCGCTGCCGACCCGACACCCCCCGCACCCACGACCAGGACGCGCATCGACACCTAGCTCTCCTCCTCGGGACGGGACTCCAGCAGCGGCCGGCGGGCGTCCCAGCGCGGGTCGCGGCGACGTGCCGCGATGCCGGAGAGGACCTCCAGCACCACCCGGTTCGCGAGCGCGGCCGTGACGTCGGCATGGTCGTACGGCGGCGAGACCTCGACCACGTCCACGCCCACGACCGGCAGCTCGAGGCCGACCCGGCGGACGGCGTCGAGGAGCTGGCGGGCGCTGATCCCGCCGGGCTCAGGAGTCCCGGTGCCGGGGGCATGGCCCGGGTCGACGACGTCGATGTCGACCGAGAGGAAGACGCCGTCGCAGTCGTCGACCGCGGTGACGAAGGCCTCGTCCAGGCAGGTGTCCAGGCCGCGGTGGCCGATCTCGGTCATCTCGTAGGACCGCATCCGCCGAGCGGCCATCCAGTCCAGCGTCTCGGGTCCGGGCCAGTAGCCCCGGAGCCCGATCTGCAGGAACCGGTCGCCTCGTGCGGCGCCCGACTCGATCAGCCGGCGCATGGGCTGCCCGTGGCCGTACAGCGAGCCGAACTCGATGTCCCCGGTGTCGGCATGGGCGTCGAAGTGCACGACGGAGACCCGCCCGGCGCCGTGCTGCCGAGCGACACCCGTGACATCCGCGAGGGTGATCGAGTGGTCGCCACCAAGGACCACCGGGATGGCGCCGGAGGTGGCGACCGTGGCCACCGCCTCGGTCAACGCCGCCAGTGCCCGTTCGATGTGGCCGGGCGCCATCTCGACGTCGCCGGCGTCGAGGACCCGCAGGTCCTGCAGCGGGTCGACCCGCAGCGCGAGGTGCGGTCGAGACCCGTCGTGGGGCAGGTAGTCGGTGGACCGGATGGCCTGCGGCCCGAATCGGGTGCCGGGACGGTGCGACGTCCCGCCGTCGAAAGGGGCGCCGACGACCACGACGTCGGCCCCCATCAGGCTCGCCGGGTCGCCCAGGTCGCACCGGTCGACACCGAGGAAGGTGATGTCGGGGCCGAACATCGGTCCGTAGCGCGTCACGGCTGCACCTTTCTCACGAGTCGAAGCCCAGGCCGATGGCGTCCAAGGTGCGCAGCCACGGTCCCCGGCGACCCTCGCGGGCGTCCGCGCGCGCCACGGCCCGCCGGGTGAGCTCGATGCCGGCCCAGCGGACCGGCTCCGGCGGGAACGGGAGCGGCTTGCGCCGCACCATCTCCAACCGGGTGAGCTCGGTGTCGCGGCCGGCCAGCAGGTCGAGCGCCACGTGCGCGCCGAACCGGCTGGCGCCCACACCCAGCCCGGTGTAGCCGAGCGAGTAGGCGACCCGGCCGCCCATGGCGCGACCCCAGAACGCGGAGAACCGCGAGCAGGTGTCGATGACGCCGCCCCATGCATGGGTGAACCGCAGCCCCTCGAGCTGCGGGAAGGTCTCGGCGAAGTGCTCGGCGAGGCGCAGGAACGTCCCCGGGTTGCGGTCCAGCCGGTCGTCGACCCGCCCGCCGTAGTGGTAGACCGCGTCGTAGCCGCCCCAGAGGACTCGGTCGTCGTCGGTCAGCCGGTAGTAGTGGAAGAGGTTGCCCGCGTCCGCCATCCCGTGCCGCCCGCTCCAGCCGATCGACCGGCGCTGCGGCGCGGACAGCGGCTCGGTGACGAGCGCGTAGTCCCAGACCGGCACCACGTAGGAGCGCAGCCGGCGCAGCAGCGGGTGGAAGGCGTTGGTGGCCAGCACGACCTGGTGGGCGCGCAGCTCGCCGTAGGCCGTCATCAGCGCGACGGCGGAGCCGTGCTGACCGAGCGACACCACCGGCGAGTTCTCGTGCATCCGGACGCCGGCCCGCAGGCAGGCGTCACGCAGGCCGCGGGCCAGCCGCGCCGGGTCGACCATCGCGACGCCGTCGCGGTCGAGAACCCCGCCGAGGTACGTCGGGGAGGCGACCTGGTCGCGCACCTCGTCCTGGCCCAGCCACACCAGCGACCCACCGACCGACCGGGCCAGTGCCGGGAGCTCGCGCAGCTCGGCGACCTGCCATGGCGCCGTCGCCACCGTGATCTCGCCGGTGCGCTCCCACGAGCAGTCGATCCCGTGGTCGGCCACCGTCTTCTCGATGGCGTCGAGGTTCTCCCGGCCCAGCCGCTCGAGGGTCGACATCTCGCCCGGGAAGCGGCCGAGGCCGTTGCGCAGGCCGTGAGTCAGGCTGGAGGAGCAGAAGCCGCCGTTGCGCCCGGAGGCGGCCCAGCCCGCGCTGCGCGCCTCGAGGACCACGACGTCCCGGCCCGGGTCGCGGGTCTTGGCCGACAACGCGGCCCACAGCCCGGTGTAGCCGGCGCCGACGATGGCGAGGTCGGCCGTGGCCGGCCCTGCCAGGGCCGCCTGGTCGTCGGGTGCCGGACCGTCCAGCCAGTACGGCACGTGGCGCACGTCGGTCAGGGCCGCGGCCGCGGCGGACCGGCCGCCGGCGTCCGGGGCGGGCACGGTCAGGTCTTCCGGCGGCCGACGATGAGCTGGCCGAGGACGACGGCGGCGAGAGCCAGGAAGAACATCGCCGACGCGATCACGTTGGCCTGGGCGGGGATGCCGCGCAGCGACGACACCCAGATGAACTTGGGGAAGGTGTTCACGTCGCCGGAGTTGAAGTTCGTGATGATGAAGTCGTCGAAGGACAGTGAGAACGCCAGCAGGGCGCCGGCCATGATCCCCGGTGCGACCAGTGGCAGCGTGATGCGCCGGAACGTCTGCATCTCGTCCGCGTAGAGATCCATCGCGGCCTGCTCCAGCCGCGGGTCGAGGCTCGCCAGTCGTGCCTTCACGGTGACGATGACGAAGCTGATGCAGAACATGACGTGGGCGATCACGATCGTGTTGGTCCCGAGCGAGACACCCATGTTGAGGAACAGAGCGAGCAGGGAGGCGCCGAGGACGATCTCCGGGGTCGCCATCGGCAGGAAGATGGTCAGGTTGGTCGCAGTGCGACCACGGAACCGGTGCCGGGCCAGAGCGAAGGCGACCATCGTCCCGAGAACGGTCGCGATGGCGGTCGCCACCAGGCCGATCTTGACGCTGTTGACGAGCGCCGGGCAGACGTCGGGAGCCGCGCACGGGGCAGCCCACTTGTCCGTCGTGAACCCGCGCCAGTTGAGGTTGGACTTGCCCGAGTCGTTGAACGAGTACGCGAAGGTGTAGACCACGGGGACGAACAGGTAGGCGAAGGCCAGCACGGCGTAGATCCGCACGGCGTTGCGGGACAGCCAGCGCGAGCTGCGTGTCGCGATGCCGGCCCTGGTCGGCCTGGCGGGTGGTGCTGGGGCTGGGGCCGTGGCGCTCATACCAGCTCCTCCGTCCCGGCTCGCCGGATGTAGAACGCGACCAGCACCAGGATCGACGCCATCAGCGTGACGGAGAGCACGGCCGCCGTCGGGTAGTCGACCACCTTGAGGAAGCGCGCGTCGATGACGTTGCCCACCATCGTGGTGTTGCGGTTGCCGAGCAGGGCAGCGTTGATGTAGTCACCGGCGGCCGGGATGAAGGTCAGCAGCGTGCCGGCGACGACACCCGGGAGGGACAGCGGGAAGGTCACCTTCCGCAGCGCCGTGAGCCCGTTGGCGTAGAGGTCTCCGGCGGCCTCGATGAGGCGCGGGTCGACCCGCTCCAGCGACGCGTAGATCGGCAGGATCATGAACGGCAGGAAGTTGTACGTGATGCCGATCACCACGGCGGGCGCCGAGTTGATGATGTGGGTCTGCGGCCCGATCAGGTGGAGGAACCGCATCGCGTCGGCCACCCACGCGTCGTCGGCGAGGATCTGCTTCCAGGCGATCGTGCGCAGCAGGAAGCTGACGAAGAACGGCGCGACGACGAGCACCAGGAGCACGTTGCGCCACCGGCCCGCCTTGAACGCGATCGCGTACGCCAGCGGGTAGGAGATGGCCAGAGCCAGCAGCGTGGCGATCAGCGCGTAGAAGAACGACCGGCCGAACACGACGGCGTACTCCTCGAGCGTGTCGACGTAGTTGGCGAAGCGGAATGTCTGGGTGTACACGCCGATCTCGGCACCCTCGGGACGGGTCTGGGTCGACGTCGAGAGCAGCGTGAAGAGCGGCACCACGAAGAAGACCGCCAGCCAGGCCATGCCCGGCAGCAGCAGGAGGTAGGGCGTGGTACGTCGGGTGCCCGCTCGCCCCGTGCGACGCGGCGGGCGGCCGTCGGCTCCGAGCTGGCGCTCCCCGACGCCGATGCCCTGCACTGCGCTCATGGCCCGACCGCGCTAACCGACCGGCGCGGGCTGGACGCCCTCGTCGTGCTCGACGCCCGCGGTCGCGTCGGCGCTGCCGTCGAGCCCGAAGGTGTGGGCCGGGTCCCACTGCAGGTCGACCGGGGTGCCGGGCGGCACGACCCCATCGACCCCGAGGTTCTGCGCGAACACCATCAGCTCCTGGCCCCAGGGCATCCGAACGAGGTACTGCGTGCTCACCCCCGTGAAGCTCGCATCCGTCACCACGCCCCCGGGCAGAACGTTCTGCTTGCCGTCGGTCCCCTGTCCAGCAGGCTTCCGCTCGCCGCCATCGGCGTCGGCCCGGTTGAGCCGGATCTTCTCGGGCCGCACGCCGATCAACAGGTCGTCGTCCCCGCTGTTGCGCCGGTCGACGGGCATGGCGAGCCGGTGTCCCTGGACGTCGAGCAGCAGGTCCGCGCCCTGGTTGCCGGTCACGGCGGCGTGGATGAGGTTGGACTGACCGAGGAAGTTCGCGGCGAACGTCGTCGCCGGGGACTCGTAGAGCTCGCCCGGCCCGCCCTGCTGCTCGACGCGCCCCTGGTTCATGACCGCGATGGTGTCGGCCATGGTCATGGCCTCCTCCTGGTCGTGGGTCACGTGGACGAACGTCAGCCCGACCTCGGTCTGGATGCGCTTGAGCTCCACCTGCATCTGCCGCCGCAGCTTGAGGTCCAGCGCGCCGAGCGGTTCGTCGAGCAGGAGGACAGCGGGACGGTTGACGATCGCCCGGGCGAGGGCGACCCGCTGCTGCTGGCCACCGGAGAGCTGAGCCGGCTTGCGCCGGGCCATCGCGGCGAGCTCGACCAGCTCGAGGGCCTCCTCGACCTGTCGGCGGACGTCCTTCGCGCCACGCCGCCGCAGCCCGAACGCGACGTTCTCGAAGATGTCGAGGTGCGGGAACAGCGCGTAGGACTGGAAGACGGTGTTCACCGGCCGCTTGTAGGGCTTGGCGAAGGTGACGTCGTCGTCGCCGATGTGGATGGAGCCCTCCGTCGGCTCCTCGAGGCCGGCGACCATCCGCAACGTCGTCGTCTTGCCGCAGCCCGACGGCCCGAGCAGGGCGAAGAACGACCCTGACGGGATGGTCAGGGAGAGGTCGTCGACCGCGACGAACCCGCCGAAGCGTTTCGTGACGTGGTCGAGCCGGAGGTCGCGGCCTCCCGATGAGGCTCGGTCCGCGACCTGACCGCCAGTGCTCATCAGTTGCCGATCACCTGCTGGAAGGCCTCGTTGAACGTGATCTCCTCGTCCGGGCTCAGGGCGCGGAACACCTTGACCTTGGCGAGGTCCTCCTCGGTCGGGAAGATCAGCGGGCTGTCCGCGAGCGAGGGGTCGAGCTTCTCCATCTCCTCCTTCGCACCGTCGACCGGGCAGATGTAGTTCACGTAGGCAGCGACCTCGGCCGCGATCACCGGGTCGTAGTAGAAGTCGAAGAGCTTCTCGGCGTTGGCCTTGTGCGGCGAGGCGATCGGGACCATCAGGTTGTCCGACCACAACGTCCCACCCTCCTCGGGCAGGGCGAACGTGTAGTTGGGGTCCTCCTCCTCGAACTGCGCGAGCAGGATGTCGCCCGACCAGCCGATGCTCGCGATGGCGTTGCCGCTTCTCAGGTCCTCGACGTAGGAGTTGCCCTTCACCTGCCGGATCTGGCCCGAGTCGACGTGCTTCTGCAGCTCGTCGAGGGCGGCCATGAAATCGTCCTCCGTGAAGTCGCCGGAGATGTCGACGCCCTGGCTGAGCATGATGAGCCCCACCGTGTCGCGCATCTCGCTGAGCACGACGACCTTGCCCTTGAGCTCGGGCGCCCACAGGTCCTGGAGGCTGACCAGCTCCTTGCCGACCTTGTCCTTGCGGTAGCCGATGCCGGCGTAGCCGCTCTGCCAGGTGAGGGAGTGCTCGCGGCCCGGGTCGAAGTCGACGTCCTGCAGCTTGGCGTTGAGGTTGGCGGCGTTGGGGATGTTGCCCTTGTCCAGCTTCTGGACGTAGCCCTGCCGGATCATCCGTCCGGCCATCCAGTCGGTGAAGACGACCACGTCCTTGCCGATGTCGTCGCCGTTCTTCAGCTGGCCCTGGATCTTGGCGTAGTAGGAGTCGTTGTCGTCGATGTCCGCGGCGTAGTTGACCTCGATGCCGGTCGCCTCCTGGAACTTCTCCAGCGTCGGGTAGACCGTCTTGCCACCCTCCTCGGCCTCGTCGATGTAGAAGGGCCAGTTCGCCCAGCGCACGACCTTCTCGGTGGCCGACTTGTCCTTGACGGTCGCCTTCGGCTTGGCCGTCGTCCCGGTCTCGTCGTCGCCAGTCCCGCAGGCAGCGAGGGCCGCGGCGACCCCGACGCCGCCGGCGCCGCGGAGCAGTGCCCGCCGCGACAGCTGCGACCTGACGACCTGCTGGAACCGCGGATCCTGATGAAGTGAGCTCATGCCTGGACTCTCCTGTCGGATGGGGTCTCGGTGCGGGGGTCCTGCGCGAAGACGGTCCGGTGCCAGTCCTTGCGGGCGGCACCCGTCCCGTCGTACATCACGTGCTTGACGACGGTGTAGTCGTCGAACGAGTAGGACGACATGTCCTTCCCGAACCCCGAGGCACGGTAGCCGCCGTGCGGCATCTCGCTGATGATGGGGATGTGGTCGTTGACCCACACACAGCCCGCCCGCAGCTCGCGGGTGGCTCGCAGCGAGCGGACCACGTCGCGGGTCCACGCCGAGGCCGCCAGGCCGTACGGTGTGTCGTTGGCCAGCCGGAGCCCTTCGTCGTCCCCGTCGAAGGGGAGGACCACCAGGACCGGGCCGAAGACCTCGTCCTGGACGATCTCGGAGTCCTGCGGCGCGTCCACCACGAGCGTGGGCTCGTAGTAGGCCCCGCGGGCCAGGGCGCCTCCCGGCACGACCCCTCCTCTCACGACCTTGGCGCCAGCGGCGCGCGCCCGGTCGACGAAGCCCGCCACATGCTCCTGCTGCCGTCGGGACACGAGCGGCCCCTGGTCGGTCCGCTCGTCCAACGGCTCACCGAGCACGACGGTGCCCATGACGTCCGCCACACCCGCGACGAACGCGTCGTAGAGCGGGCGCTGGACGTACGCCCGGGTGGCCGCCGTGCAGTCCTGACCGGTGTTGATCAGCGCGCCCGCGACGGCGCCGTGGACGGCCGCGTCCAGGTCCGCGTCGTCGAACACCAGGAACGGCGCCTTGCCGCCGAGCTCGAGGTGGACCCGCTTCGGTCCGCCCGGCGACTGCGCCGCCACCGCCATCACCCGCCGGCCCACCGCGGAGGAGCCCGTGAACGACACCATGTCGACGTCGGGATGGGCCATCAGTGCCTCACCGGCCACCCGGCCGGCCCCGGTGACGATGTTCACGACCCCGGCGGGAACCCCGGCCTCGTGCGCGGCCTCGGCGAACATCAGGGCGGTCAGCGGGGTGAGCTCGGCGGGCTTGAGCACGATCGTGTTCCCCGCGGCGACGGCGGGCAGGACCTTCCAGGCCGCCATCTGCAGCGGGTAGTTCCAGGGGGCGATCGAGCCCACCACGCCCACCGCCTCGCGCCGGACGTAGGAGGTGTGGTCGCCGGAGTACTCCCCGGCGGCCTTCCCGTCGAGGTGGCGTGCGGTGCCGGCGAAGAAGCTGACGTTGTCGATCGTGCCGGGCACGTCGAAGCCGGTGGAGAGCCGGATCGGCTTGCCCGTCTGGCGGGTCTCGGTCCGGGCCAGCTCGTCGGCGCGGGACTCGAGGACGACCGCCATCCGGGTCAGCGCGGCCGAGCGCTCCACGGGAGGGGCCGACGACCAGTTCGGGAAGGCGTCCCGGGCCGCGCGGACCGCCGCGTCGACGTCCGAGGCGTCGGCGAGACGGACCTGCTCGACCGTCTCACCGGTCGACGGATCGGTGACGTCGAAGGTCTCCGCCGAGCTTCCCAGACGGCGGCGACCGGCGATGAGCTGGTGCACGCGGGTGTTCTCCTCCGTCGCACGGTCGCAGGATGCGGGGCCGATCCTGTCAGAGCAAGGGGGGTCGGACAAGCGATTCCGTCGCCCATCTCGATCGTGGCGACGAAATCGTTACCGGCGGTCCTCCGACTCGAAGGTACGGCGCCCACCGAGCCAGGTGCCCAGCACCTGCAGCCCCGGCCAGTGCGCCGGGTCCGTGTCGAACGGGTCGCCCGCCAGGGCGACCAGGTCTGCCCGGCGGCCGAGCGTCACCGATCCCCAGGCCCGCTCCTCGAAGGCCTGGTACGCGACCCCGGCGGTGTAGGCCGACAGGGCGGCCGCGGGTGGCAGCCGCTCGCCGGGGACCCATCCGCCGGGCGGGTCGCCGGCCGTCGTCCGGCGGGTGACGGCCACCGGAAGCCCGTCCAGCGGGCGGTGCGAGCTCACCGGCCAGTCGCTGCCCATCGACAGCGCGGCTCCGGACCGCAGCAGTGTGGCCATCGGGTACTGGCGCCCGCCGCGGGCTGCGCCGATCCGCGGCAGCGTCAGCTCGGTCTGCAGCGGGTCGAGCTGGGTCCACAGCGGCTCGAAGTTGGCGATGACACCGAGGGCGGCGAACCGCGGCAGGTCAGCCGGGTCGACCAGCTGGGTGTGGGCGACGACTGGCCGGCGGTCGCGCGGCCCGTTGACGGCCGCGACGTGCTCCACCGCGTCCAGGGCCGTCCGGACAGCCGCGTCACCGATGGCGTGGATGTGCAGCTGGAAACCGTCGGCGTCGAACGCGGCGGCAGCGGCCGCCAGCTCGGCCGGGTCCCACACCGGCAGGCCGCAGGGGTGAGACCGGTCACCGGGACGATCGTCGTACGGCGCGAGCAGGGCTGCCGTTCCCGCCTCCAGCACGCCGTCGGCGAAGAACTTCACGGTCCGCACGGAGACGTCGCCCGACACCGGCGACGCCAGCGCCCGCGACCGCGCGTCGACGAAGTCCGCGCGCTGGCCGGGCCACTCGCCCGGCTCGGCCCGGAGCGCGACGTTCACCCGCACCGAGAGCGCACCCGCCCCGGCGACGGCGAGGTATGCGCCGACATCCGCCGGCGCCAGAGCCGCCTCCTGCGCCCAGGTCACCCCCGCCGAGGCGAGCAGTGCCGTCGCCCGTTCGACGGCCCGCTCCCGGTCGGCCGCCGTGGGCTCAGGGGCATGGCGGAGCACGAGGTCCATGGCTGTCCACTCGACGAGCGTGCCCAGCGGCGTGCCGTCCGGGCGCCGGGCGACCGAGCCGGCTGCCGGGTCCGGGGTCGTCGCGTCCACTCCTGCCCGCGCGAGGGCGACGCTGTTGGCCCAGACGCAGTGGTGGTCGCTGGACTGCAGCACGACCGGACGGTCCGGCACCGCGTCGTCCAGCCAGCGGGCGTCGAAGAGCCCGTCGCGGACCAGCGTCGGCTCGTAGGGACCGCCCTGGATCCACTCCTCGTCCGGGTGCTCGCCGGCGTACCGCCGGACGATCTCGACGACCTCCGCCACCGAAGCCGCGTCCCGGACGGGTGGTCCGGCCAGCTCGACCCCACCCCACAGCGGGTGCACGTGCCCGTCGCCGAAACCGGGCAGCACCGCGCCCACGTCGACGACCTCGCGAGCCGACCCGGCTACGGCCAGCGCGTCCTCGTCGAGCGCGACGACGACGCCGCCGCGCACCGCGACGGCGCGGGCGAGCGGGGCGAGCGGGTCGCCGGTGCGGACCGTCCCGCGCAGGACCAGGTCGGCGGGCATCGGTCCGTCGGCCGCGTCGTGTCGGTCAGGACTCGATGTTGGACATCACGTGCTTGATGCGCGTGTAGTCCTCGAAGCCGTACACCGAGAGGTCCTTGCCGTAGCCGGAGTGCTTGAAGCCGCCGTGCGGCATCTCCGCGACCAGCGGGATGTGGGTGTTGATCCACACGCAGCCGAAGTCGAGCCGCTTGGCCATCCGCATCGCCCGGCCGTGGTTGCTGGTCCACACCGACGACGCGAGCCCGTAGCGCACACCGTTGGCCCAGCGGACCGCCTCGTCCTCGTCGGTGAACCGCTGCACGGTGATGACGGGACCGAAGATCTCGTCCTGCACCATCTCGTCGTCCTGCTGGAGGCCGGACACGACGGTGGCCTCGTGGAAGAAGCCGTTGGCCAGGTCGCCCCCGACCCGGTGGCCACCGGCGGCGACCGACGCGTGCTCCGGGGCGCGGGAGAGCATGCCCATCACCCGGTCGATCTGGTTGGCGTTGTTCAGCGGGCCGAAGAGCACGTCCTCGTCGTCGGAGAGTCCCGTCTTCGCGCTGTCCTTCGCCTGCGCGGCCAGCGCCGCGACGAAGTCGTCGTGGATGCCGGGGGACGCGAGCACCCGGGTCGCAGCCGTGCAGTCCTGCCCGGCGTTGAAGTACCCCGCGACCGCGATCGCCTCGGCGGCAGCCTCCAGGTCGGCATCGTCGAAGACGACCACCGGTGCCTTGCCGCCGAGCTCGAGGTGGACCTTCTTCAGGTCGGTCGCGGCGGTTCCCGCGACCTCCATGCCGGCCCGAACCGACCCGGTGATCGAGACCATCTGCGGGATCGGGTGCTGCACCAAGGCACGGCCGGTGTCACGGTCGCCGGTCACCACGTTGAAGACCCCCGGTGGCAGGAACTCCGCCATGATCTCGGCCATCAGCAGGGTGGAGACCGGCGTGGTGTCCGAGGGCTTGAGCACCACCGTGTTGCCGGCGGCGATGGCCGGCGCCCACTTCCAGACCGCCATCATCATCGGGTAGTTCCACGGCGTGACCTGCGCGCAGACCCCGATCGGCTCGCGCCGGACGAAGGACGTGTGGCCGGCCATGTACTCCCCCGCCGACCGGCCCTCCAGGACCCGGGCCGCCCCGGCGAAGAACCGGATCTGGTCGACCATCGGCGGGATCTCCTCGGAGAGGGTCAGCCCGCGCGGCTTGCCGGTGTTGCGGACCTCCGCGTCGACCATCTCGTCGGCCCGGGACTCGATCGCGTCGGCGATCCGGATCAGGGCCTTCTGCCGGTCGCTCGGTGTGCTGTCCCGCCAGCCCTCGAACGCCGTGGCCGCCGCCTGGACGGCCGCGTCGACGTCGGCCGCCGAGGACAGCGGTGCCTGGGCGAAGACCTGTCCGGTGCTCGGATCCACCAGGTCCGCCGTCCGGCCGTCCGCGGTGTCGGCGGGCGCGCCGTTGACGAAGTTGGAGAGGACGCGGGGCTGGGCGTCGGGGGTCACTGGAGGCTCCTGCCGTCGAGGGGTACGTCGGCGAGAGTAGTCGCCACGGGGTGCTTCTCAACAGTTGCGACCGGTGCAGACGACAGATTCAGCAAATTTGAGGCCGCTTGACCACGGAATCACTTGCCAACGCCCGGCCGAGCCGACAGGATCGAGCCCATGGCGGGCAGGGAGCGCAACAGCGGGTTCGTCCTCGACGACGTCTCCAAGGCGATCATCGAGCAGCTCCAGGAGGACGGCCGGCGGGCCTACGCCACCATCGGCAAGGCGGTCGGCCTGTCCGAGGCGGCGGTGCGCCAGCGGGTCCAGCGGCTGCTCGACGCCGGCGTCATGCAGATCGTCGCCGTGACCGATCCGCTCCAGGTCGGATTCCCCCGTCAGGCCATGATCGGCATCACCTGCGAGGGTGACGTCGAGTCGGTGGCCGAGAAGATCGCCGACATGGCGGAGGTCGACTACGTCGTCATCACCGCAGGCGGCTTCGACCTGCTCGTCGAGGTGGTCTGCGAGGACGACGACCACCTGCTCGACCTGATCAGCAAGCGCATCCGCGCCGTCCCGTCGGTGCGCACGACCGAGACCTTCGTCTACCTCAAGCTGCGCAAGCAGCTCTACAACTGGGGAACCCGATGACCCTGTCCACCCAGACCGTCGCCACCGAGTCCGGTGCCCTGGCCGCGACGGCCAGGGACCACCTGTGGATGCACTTCACCCGGATGTCGGCCTACCAGCAGGCCGACGTGCCCGTGATCGTGCGCGGCGAGGGCCCCTACATCTGGGACGACAAGGGGCGGCGCTACCTGGACGGGCTCGCGGGACTGTTCGTCGTGCAGGCCGGCCACGGCCGGCAGGAGCTCGCCGACGTGGCGGCGAAGCAGGCCGCCGAGCTGGCCTTCTTCCCGCTGTGGTCCTACGCCCACCCCAAGGCCGTCGAGCTGGCGGCGCGCATCGCCGACCTCGCGCCCGGCGACCTCAACCGGGTGTTCTTCACCACCGGTGGCGGCGAAGCCGTGGAGAGTGCCTGGAAGGTCGCCAAGCAGTACTTCAAGCTCACCGGCAAGCCGATGAAGCACAAGGTGATCAGCCGCAACGTCGCCTACCACGGGACACCGCAGGGCGCGCTGTCCATCACCGGCATCCCCGCCGCCAAGGCGATGTTCGAGCCGCTCGTGCCGGGTGCACACAAGGTCCCGAACACCAACTTCTACCGGGCTCCCGAGCACGGCGACGACCTCGAGGCGTTCGGCCAGTGGGCCGCGAACCGGATCGAGGAGGCGATCGAGTTCGAGGGTCCCGAGACCGTCGCCGCCGTGTTCCTCGAGCCGGTGCAGAACAGCGGCGGCTGCTTCCCGCCGCCCCCCGGCTACTTCCAGCGGGTCCGCGAGATCTGCGACCGCCACGACGTCCTGCTCGTCTCCGACGAGGTGATCTGCGCGTTCGGCCGGCTCGGTCACTACTTCGGCGCCGACCGGTTCGGCTACCAGCCCGACATCATCACCTGCGCGAAGGGCATGACCTCCGGCTACTCCCCCATCGGCGCGATGATCGCGAGCGACCGGATCATGGAGCCGTTCCTGCACGGGAACGCGAGCTTCGCCCACGGCTACACCTTCGGCGGTCACCCCGTGTCGGCGGCGGTCGCGCTGGCCAACCTCGACATCTTCGAGCGCGAGAAGCTCAACCAGCACGTGCTCGACACCGGGCCGGACTTCCGTCGGACGCTGGAGAAGCTGAACGACCTGCCGATCGTCGGGGACGTGCGCGGCGACGGGTTCTTCTACGGCATCGAGATGGTCAAGGACAAGGACACCCGCGAGACCTTCGACGACGACGAGTCGGAGCGGCTGCTGCGCGGCTTCCTGTCCAAGGCGCTCTTCGAGGCCGGCCTCTACTGCCGCGCCGACGACCGCGGCGACCCGGTCATCCAGCTGTCTCCGCCGCTCATCTGCGACCAGTCGCACTTCGACGAGATGGAGCAGATCCTGCGGTCCGTCCTGACCGAGGCCTGGAGCAGGCTCTGAGCCCTGGCGGTCGCACCACGGTCCGGCGGCTGCCGGAGAAGCAGGTCGCCGACCGCGAGGTGCTCGACGCGGTGCTCGACGCCGGGCGAGTTGCCCACGTGGCGGTCACGGACGGCTCCGGACAGCCGTACGTCCTGCCGGTCGCCCACGCCCGCGACGGCGACGCGGTGCTGTTCCACGGGTCGACCGGCAGCCGGCTCTTCCGCACGCTGGCCGACGGGGCACCCACCTGCCTCACGGTCACCATGCTCGACGGGCTGGTCGTCGCGCGCTCGGTGTTCGAGTCCTCCATGCACTACCGCAGCGCGATGGTGCTCGGCAGGGCGGCCGCCCTGGACGGCGGCGCCAAGCTCGCCGCCCTGGAGCGCATCAGCGAGCACCTGCTGCCCGGCCGGTGGGCCGATGCCCGGCAGCCGAACCCGAAGGAGCTCGCGGCGACGCTGGTGCTCTCGCTGCCGCTGGACGAGTGGTCGGTGAAGGTCAGCGACGGACCGCCGGACGACGCGGCCGAGGACCTGGACCTTCCGGTGTGGGCCGGTGTGGTGCCGCTGCACGAGTCCTTGGGCGAACCGGTCCCGGCCCCGGACCTGCGGGGTGACAGACCCGTCCCGGCGTACGTCGCCGGCTGGTCGCGCCGGTGACGACCGACCCACGCGCGCTGTCCCTCTGGCACGACACCGCCGGTGAGGACTGGACTCCCCGGCCGGCCCTCCCCGGCGACCGGGACGCCGACGTGGCCGTCGTCGGCGCCGGCTACACGGGCCTGTGGACGGCCTACTACCTGCTGCGCGCCGACCCGACCCTGCGCGTCGTCGTCCTGGAGCGCGAGGTCGTGGGGTTCGGGGCCAGCGGCCGCAACGGCGGATGGTGCTCGGCGCTGTTCCCCGCGTCAGCGTCCTGGCTGGCCCGCCGTTACGGCCGGCCGGCGGCGGTCGCGCAGCTGCGCGCGATGCAGACGAGCATCGACGAGGTCGGGGCGACTGCTGCAAGGGAGGGCATCGACTGCCACTGGGCGAAGGGCGGCAGGGTCACCGTCGCGCGGACCCCGGTGCAGCTGGAGCGGGCCCGGGCGGAGGTCGACGAGGCGCGCCACTGGGGGTTCGGTGAGGACGACCTGTCCCTCCTCGGCGCCGACGAGGCCAGCCGCCGGCTCGGCGCGACGGGCGTCCTCGGGGCTACCTACACCCCGCACTGCGCGGCAATGCATCCGGCCCGCCTGGTGCGCGGGCTGGCCCGTGCCGTCGAGCGGCTCGGCGCGGTGGTGCACGAGCAGACTCCGGTGACGCGGATCGACCCGCGGGTCGTCACCACCACGCGCGGTCGGGTGCGCGCCGACGTCGTCGTGCGCGCGACCGAGGGCTACACGGCGGGGCTGCCGGGGATGCGGCGCGAGGTCGCGCCGGTCTACTCGCTGATGGTGGCCACCGAGCCGCTGCCCGACGAGGCGTGGGAGCGCATCGGGCTGGGCGAGCGGGAGACCTTCACCGACCACCGGCACCTCATCGTGTACGGGCAGCGCACCGCCGACGGCCGCATCGCGTTCGGCGGCCGTGGTGCGCCCTACCACTTCGGCTCGTCGGTCCGCCCGGAGTTCGACCGCGAGCCGGCGACGTTCGACGCGCTGCGGCTGGTGCTCGCCGACCTGCTGCCGGCGACGCGCGACGCCGCGCTCACCCACTCGTGGGGCGGGCCGCTGGGCATCGCCCGGGACTGGTGCGCCTCGGTCGGCCTGGACCGGGCCACCGGGCTGGCCTGGGCCGGCGGTTACGTCGGCGACGGGGTCTCGACGACGAACCTCGCCGGACGCACCCTGACCGATCTCGTGCTCGGCCGCACCTCAGAGCTGACCGGGCTGCCGTGGGTGAACCACCGGTCACGCCGGTGGGAGCCCGAGCCGTTCCGCTGGCTCGGCGTCACGGCCGCCCTGGCGGCGATGACGACGGCCGACGGCGCCGAAGCGCGGTCCGGCCGGCCGGCCCGTCGTGCCGCCTTCGTCAACCGGCTGCTCGGTCACTGACCGAGCGGTTGGCGACCGGGTCACCCACCGGATAGGCGAGCTCGCCCAGCCAGGACAGGTCGGCCGTCTCGGTCGCGATCACCGCCCGCGAGTCGGGACCGGCCGGGTCGGCCAGGTCCATCAGGAGGGTGACCGGCACTCGCGCTGCTAGGGCGGCCATGACCGGGTGGACGTTCTGGTTCGCTACCACACCTGACGTGTCGACCCGCCGCACACCTCGGCTGATCACCCGAGCGGGTGATCATCGAGCCGACGCCCGGGCCACCCTGAGATCACGCTCAGGGTCCGGCCAGGGTCGCCCTCGGGTTGGTCACGGATGTGCCTGTCGGTGGTGCGCGGCAGCCTGGGCAGGTGCCCGCCGAGACGTCGACCTCGCGCCCGACCGCCGGGCGCGAGCTGACCCTCCTCGCGCTGCTCTATCTCGCCTACAGCGCGGCCCGTCTCGTCGCCGACCCCGACCTCACGACGGCCACCGCCAACGCGCACTCGCTGCTCCGTGTGGAAGGCGACCTGTCCCTCGACATCGAGCGGCCGGTCAACGCCGTGCTGGCCGCGCTGCCCGCACTTGCCCTCGCAAGCAGCTACTGGTACTCCCTGCTCCACTACGTGGTGACGCCGGCCGTGCTGCTCTGGGTCTACCGGAGCCACCCCGACCGCTACCGGCCCGCGCGCAACGGCCTCGTGCTCGGGTCGGCCCTCGGCATCGTCGGCTTCGCCCTGCTCCCAGTGGCGCCCCCGCGCATGCTCCCGGGCTACGTCGACACCCTCGCGGCCACCTCCGACCACGGCTGGTGGGGTGCGGACGCCAGCGCGCCCCGCGGGCTGGGCAGCCTCACGAACGAGCTCGCGGCGATGCCCTCGCTGCACGTCGGCTGGGCCCTGTGGTGCGCCGCAGTGGTGCTGCTGTGCGCGTCGCGTCGCTGGGTGCGGGTGCTCGCCGTCGCCTACCCGGTGGCCACAACCGTGGTGGTGGTGGCCACGGCCAACCACTACCTGCTCGACGCGGTGGCCGGCGCGGTCGTCATCGGCGCCGGCGCGCTGCTCGCCCGAGCACCGCTGCAACTGCCACGCCTGAGGCTGCGACGATGGGCAGGTGGCCTACCGGATCTGCTTCGTGTGCAGCGGCAACATCTGCCGGTCACCGATGGCCGAGGCCGTGATGCGCCGGCTGGTCGACGACCGCGGGCTCACGGGCCAGGTGGAGGTCGACTCGGCGGGCACGGGCGCCTGGCACGTCGGTGACGGCGCCGACCGGCGCGCCGTCTCGGCGCTCCGCGGCGCCGGCTACGACGGGTCGGCCCACCGCGCGCGAGCGTTCGAGCGCCGCTGGTTCGCCGACCGGGACCTGGTGGTCGCCCTGGACGGCGGCCACCTCCGGGAGCTGCACGCGCTCGCGACGGACGAGGGCGAGCGGGCCAAGGTGCGGCTGCTGCGCGCCTTCACCGGCGACGGCGCCGACCTCGACGTCGCGGATCCCTACTACGGCGACGCCGCGGACTTCGCGACGGTCCTCGACCAGGTCGAGCAGGGCTGCCGCGCGATCCTCGACCAGCTGGTGCGCGACGGTGTCGTCGATCCGGCCTGACGCCCCGTTCACCAAGACGCGGCCCGGCGCACCGCCGGGCTTCTTCGCCGCGGAGGCCGCCGGACTGGCCTGGCTCGCCGACGCGGGTGGGGTCCGGGTCGCGGTCCCCCTCGAGGTGACCGGGACGGGCATCGTCCTGCCGTACGTCCGGGAGGTCCCCGCCACGCCCGCCCACGCCGAGCTGTTCGGTCAGGCCCTGGCCACCACCCACCGCGCCGGCGCATCGCACCACGGCTGCCCGCCGGCCGGCTGGGAGAGCGACGGCTTCATCGCCACGCTGCCCCTGCCGCACACAGCCACGCCACTGCCCGGTGGCTGGGGCCCCTGCTACGCCCGGATGCGGCTCGAGCCGTACGCCGGTGCGCTCACCCCCGACGGCGCCGACGTCGTCCGCCGGGTCTGCGAGCGCCTCGAGTCCGGCGACCAGGCGCTGACCGGTCCCCTCGAGCCGCCCTCCCGGCTGCACGGCGACCTGTGGTCGGGCAACGTGCTGTGGAGCCCCGACGGGGTCGTCCTGGTCGACCCGGCCGCGCACGGCGGGCACCGCGAGACCGACCTGGCGATGCTCGCGCTCTTCGACCTGCCGCACCTCGACCGGGTGATCGCCGCCTACGACGAGGCCTGGCCGCTGGCCGAGGGCTGGCGCGGCCGGGTGGGGCTGCACCAGCTGCACCCGCTGCTGGTGCACGCGGCGCTCTTCGGCGGCGGCTACGCCGCACGAGCCGCCGACCTCGCCCGTCGCTACGTGTGACCCCATCTTCCCCCGTTGATCATGCAGCAGTGGTTGTGCGCGGACTACCGTGCCCGAAAGGGGGAGGTGCACGGTGGCCGAAACGGAGAGCAGGGTGGACGAGGCCCGGCCGGTGGGCGTCTGGCTGCTGCTGGTGGGTGCCGCCGTCGCGGTGACCACCGGGGCGTACGCGGGGCTGCACGAGCCGGCGGGGCGGCCCCTGACGACGCTCGGCTTCTCCGGTGTCCTGCAGATGAAGGCCTGGCTGACCACGGCGGCGGCCCTGCTGCTCCTCGTCCAGCTCACGACCGCCCTGTGGATGTGGGGACGGCTGCCCGGCGCGGGCCGTGCGCCGGCGTGGGCCGCCATCGCGCACCGCTGGTCCGGCACCGCCGCGTTCGTGGTCACCCTCCCGGTGGCCTTCCATTGCATCTGGTCCCTGGGGTTCGGCTCGGACAGCCCCCGGGTTCTCGTGCACGGTCTGGCCGGTTGCCTGTTCTACGGCGCGTACGCCGCGAAGATGCTGGGCCTGCGGGTGAGGGGACTGCCGGGCTGGGGCCTGCCGGTCCTCGGTGGCACCGTCCTCACGTCCCTGGTCCTGGTCTGGCTGACCTCGGCGCTGTGGTTCTTCACCCGTTCCGGCATCCCCCTGACCTGAGGAGGCACCCGTGTCGGCTCCGGATCGTCGCTCCGTGCTGCGCGGAGCCGGTGTGGTCGCCGTCGGCGGCGTGGCGGGCTTCGTCGTGGCGCGCAACAGCGACGCCGCGAAGGAGCTCGCCGCCGGCGCCGCCGCGAACGCCTACGGGGCGGCCGCACCAGCAGCCGCGGACGACCCGGTGGCCCAGCTGACCGACGTGCCGTCCGGGGGTGGTGTGGTCGTGGGTGACGTGGTCATCACCCGTGACGGGGACACCGTGCACGCGTTCTCGGCGACCTGCACGCACCAGGGCTGCGTCGTCTCGGACGTGACGGACGGCCAGATCCAGTGCCCCTGCCACGGCAGCGCTTTCGACGCGACCACCGGCGAGGTGGTGGCCGGCCCGGCGACCGCGCCCCTGCCGACCGTCGGGGTCGAAGTGCGCGACGGCGCGGTCTTCCGGGCGGACGGTGCCTGACGTGAACTGGCGATCGCTCCCCACCCTGATCTGGCTGGCCGCGCTCGGGTTCGCACTCGGCGCCCTGATCGCGCTGTCGTAGCCGACCGTCAGGTCTGCAGCACGGGGCGCAGGGTGTCCAGCACGGACGGGTCCTCGATGGTCGAGGGCACCGGCTCGTCCCTGCCGTCCGCGATGGCGCGCATCGAGCGGCGCAGGATCTTCCCGGACCTGGTCTTCGGCAATGCCGCCACGACGTCCACCTGCTTGAAGGA
>DASVED010000256.1:0-8297 GCA_036380775.1 Actinomycetes bacterium | reverse complement strand
CAGGAGGGTCACAGCTGCCGTGCTTCAGGGTGAGCGTCGTGTTCCCGGTCCCGCCGACGGTCTCGGTGACGGTGGCGGCCACCGACACGCCGGTCGCGTCGGCCGGGACGATGCTGCTGCCCAGGCCGGCGAGGGTGAGCTTCGAGGGGCCCTTGAGGGTGTTCGGGATCCGGACGTACGCCGTCGCCCCGTCCACCACGGCTCCCGCAGCAGGCGTGGTCCATGCCCAGGCGCCCGCGGCGTTGGAGCTCGCGGAGCTCGCGGCGGCAGCGGTCGCTTGGGAGCTAGGGAAGGCGGCCGACGCGAGCCCGCGCAGCACCACCTGCTGGCTGCCGGCGACGGTGTTGAGGGCGCACAGCTGCATCCGGCCGCCGCCCGCGATGCTCAATCCGCTGTCCCCGCCGAAGACCATGTCCACGCCACCGACCGTGGTGTCACAAGCACTGGCCGTCGGGGTGGCGGCCGTGGGGTAGGGCACTGCGGAGGCTGCTGTGGTTCCGGGAGTCCAGCCACTGGCTGCGCCGCCGACGACGACGTCGCCGGCTCCGACGGAGAGCTCGTGGCTGCCGGCGTCCCGGAAGTCGAAGAAGTAGGTGCCGGGTCGGAACCAGACGACCGCCGACGGGCAGCCGAGCACGGTCTGCAGGGCGGACGCGGACCGGTAGATGCCCGGCGACAGGGCCACGACCGTGCCGCATGAGGGCAAGGAGGTGACCAGGGTCGAGGCCGGGGTGATAGCGGGTCCGGGCCACGAGGGGTCAACGGCGGTGCCCGCCGCAGCGACGGTGCAGGACGGGTTCACCGTCCCGGTCGTGGGGCAGGTGCCCGCCCGGATACCAGCCGAGCTGGTCAGCGTCGCTCCGGCCGGAACCGTGAGCAGCTTGTTCACCAGAACGCTGCCCTGGGTCGGCAGGGCCGAGCCCGTGGTGACTGCGACTCCTTCCGAGGTGTTCGTCGAGAGCGCCAGCACCGCGTCAGCCGGCTGGCTGGTGGACGCGCCGCCCAGCGGGCTGCCGGAGCCGCTGCGCGGCTGGCAGGTGACCGTGACCGGAGTGGGGTTGTCGAGGGATCCGGTCGGGAGCGTGAAGCAGGTGGTGGTCCCGGAGGCCAGGCTGCCGACCGAGAGGTCTGAGCGAGCAGCGTTGATGGCGCCCTCGAGAGCGCCGCCGGCGGAGTAGGTGCTGGTCGCCTCGGCGCGCACGCTCACCGTCGTCCGCTGGCCGGTCGCGGCGAACTGCAGCACGACGCCGACCCAGCTGCCGAAGATCATGAGGAACACCAGCGCCATCACGAGGGCGCTGCCGTCGTCGGGCCGGTTGGCTACCGTCCCGCGCCGCTGGCGGAGCCACGTCACGGTGCCCTCCGACGGCCGGTCGCCGTGAAGGTGCCGCTGGCGTCGGTGACGGTGAGGTCGACGGTGGCCGCGAGGCCGCACCCGACGGTCGCCCCAGCGGCGGACCGGCAGGTGACGCCGGGAGTGCCGACGACCCCGTGTGCCGCGGTGACACTGCTGGTCACGGTGGTCGCCGTGGCGCAGTAACGGCGCTCGAGGAGCCGTTCCGCGCCCGTTGTGAGGACCCATGCGGCGACGCGGTTGACGGCGACTCCCGAGCCGTCCGTCTCGGTCCAGCGCAACCGGACGAGCAATGTGTCGCCGACGCTGACGCAGGTGGTGTCGCTGGTTGTTGTGTCGATGGCCTTGGCGTTCTGCGCGTCCCGCGTGAACAGCGAGGGGGCGAGCTGGCGGTTCCTGCTGTCGGAGAGGCTGGCGACGGTGGCGTCAGTCGTCTTCCAGCCCATCACCAGCGCACCGGTCAGGACGGGCACGACGAGGCCGCTGATCGCCACGACGACGAGGAGCTCGACCAGGGTGAGGCCGGCCTCGTCCTGCCGGTTGCTCACGGGGCCCGCTTCCCCAGCTGGAGCGACTCCGTGGCCCGGCCGTCGGCGTCCGACACAGTGAGGGTTACCCGCTGCAGCCCGCTGTCCGTACCGCACGTCGAGCCGAACGTGGTCGTCGAGGTGCTCCAGTACGACACGGTCATCGTGGGCGACCAGCCGGCCGGGGCGGTGAAGCCCGCAGCGGGGTACGACGAGGCGCAGGCGGCGTAGGAGTCGCCCGCGACCGCCTCGGCGTACGCACGCAGAGCCGTCTGCCCTTCCGCCTGGCGCCGGTCCAGGTCACCGACCCGGATCGAGGTCATCATCCCGCCCACCACGGTGAGCACCCCGATCCCGAGAATCGCCACCGCGAGCAGGGTCTCCACCAGGCTGAACCCGTCGACGGGCCCGCCGGCTTCCCGGCGCGGCGTCATGATCCGACGCTCCCGTAGATGCCGTACATGGCAGACACGAGCGCCAGGGCGACGAAGCCCACGATGGAGCCCATGATGAGGAGCACCGCCGGCTCCATCAGGGTGGTGATCTGCTTGACCTTCTCGTCGAGCTCCTTCTCGTAGAAGCCGGCCACGACGTCGAGCTGCTCGTCGAGCGACCCGGTGTCCTCGCCGACCCGGATCATCTGCACCGCGGCAGCCGGGAAGATGCCGGTGTCGGCCAGCGGCTCGCTGATGCCTTCCCCGCTCAGCATGCGTCCGCGGGCTGTGGCCAGCGCGATCTTCGCCGGGCCGTTGTTCGTCGCGCCGGCGGCGACGTCCATGGCCTCACCGAGGGGGACACCGGCCTGCAGCATCGCCGAGAACACCCGGGCGAAGCGCTCGACCACCGAGTACTGCAGGGCCTTGCCGAGGACAGGCAGCCGCAGCACGACCCGGTCCCTGGTCAGTCGCCCACGGGGCGAACGAAGGAACCGCCAGCTGCCGAGACCTGCCAGGACGGCGGCGACGAGGAATGCCCACCACCAGTGCTGGAAGGCGTCCGAGATGCCGAGCAGCATCCGCGTCGGGAGCGGGAGCTCCTGGTCGAACGAGGCGAAGAACACACGGAACTTGGGCAGCACGAACGTCACGAGGAGCAGCGACACCGCCACCGACAGCACCACGACGACCATCGGATAGCTCATCGCCGATCGGATCTTCCGGCGCGCCTCCACCTCGCGCTCCACGTAGACCGTGAGCCGCTCCAGGACGACATCGAGGTTTCCGGTCAGCTCGGCCGAGCGGACCATGCTCCGGTAGGCCTCCGGAAAGACCTTGGGATGGTGGTCGAACGCCTCGCCGAGGGGGCTGCCCTGGCGGAGCCGCTCGGCGACATCGTCGAGGGTGCGCCGCAGGGTCGCGTTGCTCGTGTCCCGGGCGAGCAGCGCCAGCCCGTCCAGGATCGGGATGCCCGCGCGCAGGAACGCCGCGAGCTGCCGGGAGAGGTGCATCAGGTCCTTGCCCTTGACCCGCGCCGGCATGACCTCCCGTGGCTCCCGACGAACCGTGGGGGTAGTGACGTCGATACCCGGCGTCGCGGCCATGTCAGAGCACGTAGATTCCGCGGATGACCTCCGCGATGGTGGTGACACCGGCGGTGACGGCGAGCACGGCCTCGTGTCGGAGCGTCCGCGTGCCCTCGGCGATCGCGAGCTCCCGGACCTGGTCATGGGTAGGTCTCGTCGCCACCAGGGCACGCATCGCCGGGGTCATGCGGAGCAGCTCGTACACCCCGACCCGGTCCTGGTAGCCGGTCTGCGCGCAGAACATGCAGCCCTCGCCGTGCGAGAACCCGTCGTCGGGCACGACGCCGCCGGCCTCGAGGAAGTACTCGAGCTCCTCAGCGGACGGTGAGAAGGGGCGGCGGCACTGCTCGCAGATCCGGCGCAGCAGTCGCTGGCTGACGACCCCGGCAACCGCCGAGCCCACGACGTAGGCCTCGATGTCCATGTCGAGGAATCGGAGCAGTGCCGACGCGCTGTCGGTGGCGTGCAGCGATGTCATCACGAAGTGCCCGGTGAGGGCGGCCTGGACCGCGATGCGTGCCGTCTCCGTGTCCCGGATCTCTCCGACGAGGACGACGTCGGGGTCCTGGCGCATGATCGACCGCAGACCGCTCGCGAAGCTGATGCCGGCCTGCTCGTTGATCTGGATCTGGTTGATCGAGGGGACGACGTACTCCACCGGGTCCTCGATCGTCATGATGTTGACCTCGGTGCCGTTGAGCTCGCCCATCGTGGCGTACAGACTTGTCGTCTTGCCGCTGCCCGTAGGCCCGGCACAGATGACCATCCCGAACGGCGCTCGAACCATCGCGGAGAAGACCTGGTAGGTGTCCTCCGGCATGCCGAGCTCGGAGAGCCGGAACGTCGCCGCCGACTTGTCGAGCAGTCGCAGCACCACCTTCTCCCCGCCGACGGTTCCCGTGCTGGCGACTCGCACGTCGAGTTGGCGGCCCTCGATCTCGGTGGTGAACTGGCCGTCCTGGGCGCGCCGCCGCTCGACGATGTTCATGCCGGCGAGCACCTTGAGGCGGCTGACCGCGGCACCACCCATGGCTCCGGGAAGCGTCAGGACGTCGTGCAGGACGCCGTCGATGCGGAAGCGGACCCTGGTCAAGGTGTCCATCGGCTCGATATGCACGTCGGAGGCGCGGTCGCGCAAAGCCTGGGTGAGCACGATGCTGACCACCTGGACGACCGGTGCGTTCTCGTCGACCGTTGCCGCGATCGCGGTGGTCGTAGACCGTCCGGAGCTCGAGGCCTGGAAGGCGTCGACATGACGGTCGATGCCGGCGAGAGCCCGGTACCCACGGTCAATGGCCCGCCGGATGTCCGTCGCGCTGGCGACGAGCAGGGCCACCGGCATGCCGGTGAGCGCCCGGAGCTGCTCGAGCGCGTCGTCGCTCGGGTCGGCGACCGCCACCTCGAGCATGCCGTTCGAGAACTGCAGGGGCAGGGCGAGCAGCGACCGTGCAGAGGCCTCGGGAAGCCGCTGGATCGCCTCGGGCACCGGTGCGCGGCGCCGGAGGTCGATCACGGCGACGCCGAAGTGCTCGCCGAGAGCGGTCGCCAGGTCGCGCTCGTCCACGGCGCCGAGCTCCACCAACAGGGACCCGAGGCGCTTGCCGGAGACCCGCTGCTTCAGCAGAGCGTCGTCGAGCTTCTCCTGGGTGAGCAGGTTGGACGCCACCAGGATCTCGCCGAGGAAGCGACGTGCCGGGACAGGCGTGACGTCGGTCACTGCGGGCGTGGACACTGTCGTGTTCCTCCCACCCCCCGGTCGGTCCGGCTCCGTGTCACCCGAACGGGCGAGTGACCTGACCTGAGCAACATCGGCAGCCGGGCCGGAACCTTGACCTGACAGACTCGCTGCCGTGACCGGCGGGCAGCAGGAACTGGACGTGCACCAGGTGCGCGAGGAGCTGCTCACCGCCCTCTGGGAACGACGCGGGTCCGACCTCATGCTGACGCCCGGGTCAGCACCTTTGCTCCGTGTCGACGGGGAGCTCCGTCGGCTGGACGGCTGGGAGTCGATGACTCCGGAGTCGACCGCCTCGATCCTGCGCGGGATGCTCACCGAGCAGCAGAGCAACGACTTCGACAGCTCGCACGAGATCGACTTCTCGTTCGGGTGGCGGGACCGTGCGCGGTTCCGGGTCAACGGCTTCCAGCAACGCGGCTCGGTCGCCATCGCGCTGCGGCTCATCCCCTACGAGCTGCCGGACCTCGCCGAGCTCGGCGTCCCCGAGGTCGTGCGCGCCTTCGCGGACCTGCCGCAAGGGCTGGTCCTGGTGACCGGCCCCACCGGGTCGGGCAAGTCGACGACGCTGGCCGCGCTCCTCGACCGGGTCAACCGCACCCGTCCCTGCCACATCCTGACCATCGAGGACCCGATCGAGTACGTGCACCGCCATCAGCTCGCGGCGGTGAACCAGCGCGAGGTCGGCACCGACACCGAGAGCTTCCCCCGGGCACTGCGCTCCGCTCTGCGCGAGGATCCGGACGTGCTGCTCGTCGGGGAGATGCGCGATCTCGAGACCATCCACACAGCACTGACCATCGCGGAGACCGGCCACCTGGTCCTTGCCACTCTGCACACGAACGACACGGCCCAGGCCCTGGACCGGGTGGTCGACGTGTTCCCCGCCGAGCAGCAGTCACAGATCAGGGTGCAGCTGGCCGGCGCGTTGACGGGCATCGTCTACCAGCGGCTGCTGCCGCGCTCAGGGGGCGGCCGGGTCGCCGCCTACGAGGTACTGATCGCGACGCCCGGAGTGCGGAACATGATCCGGGAGGGCAAGACGCGCCAGCTGCGCAACACCCTCGCCACCGGCTCCCGGGACGGCATGCAGACGTTGGAACAGTCCCTTTCCGAGCTGGTGGCCTCCGGTGCGCTGGACCACGACGTGGCGACCGCCGCCAGCCTGTTCCCGCACGAAGTCGCCGCCCGGGGCTGAACCGGGTCTGAACCGGGTCCTCGGGCCTCACACTGGGCCCCGGAATCCCGACATTGCGGATCCCGCCGCCGGGCGATGGTCATGATCCCTAGGCTCCCGCCACATCCCCCTGCCAGGCCGGGAGTGAGCATGTCGACGATCGGTTCCGCAGTCCGGGAGACCGGTTCCTCGTTGGCCACCGTCTTCCGGAACACGTCGCTCCGCCGGCTCAACCTCGCCCTGGCGGGCTCGATGATCGGCGACTGGGCGTACGCCACCGCGGTCGCGGTCTGGGCCTACGACGTCGGTGGCGCGACTGCGGTCGGGGTGTGGGGCACGATTCGGCTGTCGCTGGCCGCGGTCTCCGCGCCGTTCACGTCGGCGCTCGCCGACCGGATGTCACGGCGGACCCTGATGGTCGGCTGCGACGTCAGCCGGGCCGTCATGGTCCTCGCCGCGGCGGCCCTGATCGAGACGGACGCACCCGCGATCACCGTCTTTGTGATCGGAACGGTGACCACACTTGTCTCCTCCGCGTTCCGTCCGGCGCAGCTGGCGCTGACGCCGTCGCTGGTCGAGACACCGGAGGAGCTGACCGCGGCCAACGGAGTCGCGAGCACGGTCGAGAGCCTCGCGTTCTTCCTGGGACCCGCAATGGCCGGCTTCCTGCTCGCCGTTGCCGACGTGTCCACGGTCCTCGTCTTCGACGCCATCACGTTCGCCTGGTCGGCCGCCCTGATCGCCGGGGTGCGGCCACGCCGGGTCACGGGCGCGGCGGAGAGCGGTCTCCAGCCCGACCGGGAGCCCGATGCAGGGGCGGCGGATGCCGACGCCGAACCAGCGCCCGGCGGCTTCCTGCGTGAGGCGCTGGCCGGGTTCGGAGTCATCTGGCGCCATCCGGACCTGCGCCTGGTGACGCTCGTCTACTGCGCGCAGACGGTCGTCGCCGGTGCGTCCTTGGTGTTCGGTGTCGCGATCGCGCTCGACCTGACCGACCTGGGACCGGCCGGACTCGGCTACCTGGACTCGGTGCTCGGGATCGGCGCCCTGCTGGGGGGGCTGCTCGCCGTCGCGCTCGCGTCCCGGCACCGCCTCGCGTCCCACTTCGGGATCGGCGTGGTGTTCTGGGCGATCCCGTTGCTGCTCATCGCGGTCTGGCCACGAGCATCCATGGCGTTTCTCGCGATGGCCATCATCGGCGCCGCCAACCCGGTGGTCGACGTCAACGCCTCGACGATCTTGCAGCGTCTGGCACCGGACGAGGTCCTGGGTCGCGTGTTCGGCGCTCTCGAGAGCGGCCTGATCGCCACGATGGCGCTCGGATCGCTGCTCATGCCGTTGCTCATCTCCAGCGTCGGCCTGCGGTGGGGGCTCGTCGTCATCGCCGTGCCAGTCGCCGCGATGGCCATCGCAGCGCTCCCGGCCCTGCGCCGGATGGATGCCCGGGTGTCCGAGCCGGTCGAGGTCACCCTGCTGCGGGGAGTCCCGCTGTTCGCCCCCCTGGCCCGGCCGCTGGTGGAGCAACTGGCCGGCCGGATGCGGCAGGTGGACGTGGCAGCAGGAGACGTCGTCGTGACGGAAGGGGACAGCGGCGACCTCTTCTACGTCATCCAGAGCGGTGGCCTCGACGCCCGGACCGGCGACCGACAGCTCTCGCACATGACCACCGGCGACCACTTCGGCGAGATCGCGCTGCTGCGCGACGTGCCGCGGACCGCCACGGTGGTCGCGACCGAGGACAGCGTCCTGCAGACCATCCAGCGAGACGACTTCCTCGCAGCCATGAGGGGCGACCAGGAGCTACGCAGCAGGACCGAGGCGGTGGCGGCGCGCAGCCTGGCCAACACCTGAGCGACCCGGGTCACCACCACACGTCCACGACCGCACATCGCCTGCCCACCACCCTGGTCAGGACGGCGGGACCTCGTCCAGCGGGTCGTGTCCTGGCGGGTCGTGTCCTGGCGGGTCGTGTCCTGGCGGGT